>JAKAYH010000149.1 GCA_021826835.1 Thermoplasmata archaeon
AAAGTGTATTTCACATAATAACAACGATATATGCCATCAGGCTGATTATAACAATCTGTAAAACTAGCTGCACAGATGCAGCCAATGAGATTATACCAAGTCTCCTTGAGATATCACCGGCATTTGATGGTTCACTATTTCTGTAAATAAAGAGAGAATTTCTAAATATCAACACAAAACTGAGTATTATAAGAATGCCTGAGATTGTCAGAATAGAAATGAAAAATGGGTCAAGCTTGAATATCCCCTCCCTGACAGCAAGCGCATATCCCGCGACAGGGACTATCAGGGAAACGGCAGGAATAAAGAACATGGTCATTGGAAGGAGCCTCACTGCAATCCTGTATCTTATATCCTGATCCATGCCGGATATGACAATGAAGAAAATAAAGCCAAGGAACACATCAGTGCCAGTCCATATTGCCGCAAGCAATACGTGCACATAGTCCAGAGCCAGTATGCCTGGAATCAAAAAAGATATTACAAAGGCTATCAGGGGAATCAGAACAGAAATAGTTCCCGCCCTTTTAATTTCAGTTTTCTGATTCATATTGGCACCCCCGTTGCAAAGTGAGCCATTAAAACTATTATGGCAATCTGAAAGATTACCTGTGATAAGGATAGCTTCAGATTGAACATGGTAAGCCTCACGATCTTATCCTTGTCCTTTGCACCGTGCAATATTTCACTATAGACCCTCAACTCATTTGGAAGGAATATTCCTATGCCCTGAACGAAGAGAATAGTTGCTATAGCCAGAGCCGCAATTATGTAAATAGAAGAGAATGGTAGGGACAGATCCATGGCGAGAAATATTCCTGCTGTTATGGTTACTGATGAAATGGATGGCATAAAAAACAGCATTGTTGGGGTAAGCCTCATCGAAATTCTTGTCTTTTCCATATTGTTCAGTCCTTTCATAACATAGGAAAAGAACAGGCCAAGGACGAGATCCATCCCTGTCCAGGCAGATCCAACGATCACATGGAGATACTCTAGAAAATAAAGATTGTTCATTTCAAGCACTATCACAAACAGAACAGGGGGAATCACAAGCATTGGAAGCCCCCTTTTCATGGACGCTTTTAAAGTAAACTTCTCATCAATAGTGAAAGGGTTATTTCCCATTTTAGAATCATTATCCATATATATTTCGTTGTAGAATATACATAGTACAATATTTATTTTTTTTGTTATGGTTGCTCTTCTGCATGCAAAAAAGGGTAACTATGTGTGGGGGCTATACACAATCAGGATTTTTCAGGAATTCTTTGAAATATATGTTTGTACCAGAAAAGTTAATAAATAAATTCCAATGAAAACATATGAAAAGTAAAATCTTAATCCCAATTGTTGTGGTGATAGTAATTCTGGCTGGCCTTGGCGGTTATCTTTATTATACAGGGACTGAGACAGATGGCCACATGGCAGTAATGGTCGCAGATGCACCTGCCATGTCAGGAGTAAATGGGGTGTATATTTCCTTTTCTTCAGTGGAGTTGCACAGTAACACTAGCGGATGGGTAAACTACTCCGTTCCATCAACCACCATCAACATACTTGGCCTGACAATATCAAATGCATCCTTGCTAACAAACATAACCCTTCATTCAGGCAAGTATACCATGATCAGGCTGTTCATAAATAATGTAACAGTTAATGTCCTTGGTGTGAATATTACTTTCACTCTTGCTTCAAAATTTGCATTCATAAATCATCCTTTCGACATCTCATCCCATTCAACGACAAAGGTCATAATTGACTTCAATCTCAATCAGAATCTGAACCTTAATTCAAGAATTTTTACGCCTAGTGTGGGTTTCGTAGTGAATTGATTGAAATACAATTCATTTTCAACGATCTCTTTTTCTGAGGTATTAATGCAATCAAATCTGTACCATTCTTTTAGCAGTGAATAAAAGAATTTGTTTGAATATCCGCCAGTCAGATGAAGGATGCGAATTCACTACAACAATAAATGTTCATTTTAAATGTACAGATTATTTCATTTTGAAACAGTTGCGCTGATATTACTGAGCATTTCATCTACTTTCTGTGCAAGTTCCGTCAAACCATTGTACTGGGAAAAAAGATCGGCTGCATTCTGCACCGCCACATGAACACTGTTATTTTCTTCGTATATGTATATTCTCACAGGCGGAATTATCCCTGCCCGGAGATCCTTCTCGAAAACCTCTTTGGCAAGTTTTGGATGGAATACCTCCAGTATCTTATTCCCCTTGATTTCAATTCCAGCTCTCTTAAGATTGGCCTGGGCGTCTATGATCGAAATAACTTTCAGGCCATTCTCTTCCACAGCTTTCTGAAGTATACTTACTGTTTCTTCAAAGCCATATTTTGAATCAATTTCTTTCACTTTCATTATTATCACTCCACACAGCAAGACATCCTAGCCATATCTCTGGTAAATGACTGTGATGCCAGTTTGATGCCTTCGGCCACAGTCGGGAATATGTGGCTGTTATCAATTATTTCCCTGTATGTATAACCGCCTTTGATTGCCATAACACCTTCCATAATAAATTCTGCTGCATATGGTGCCAGTATTTGAATTCCAACGATCTTTTCCGTGTCCTGATCAGCCACGATCTTGAACATCCCAAGTTCTTCTCTGAGCAGTCTTGCCTTTGGAATGGAAGCTAGAGGGAGCACCCTGGAAATTGCCTTTGACCCCTTTCTGTTATATTCTTCCTCGGTGTAACCCACAGATGCAAGCTGTGGTTCTGTAAAGATTGCCCATGGTATTTCGTTTAAGTTTATTTCCTTTGATGAATGGTTGAATATGTTGTATGAGATCGTGGCTCCTTCCCTTGCAGCGAGCGTTTCAAGCTTATATTTCTGGTCCACGACATCTCCAGCCGCATAGATTGCCGGATTGCTCGTTGAAAAATCACCATTTACCTTGATTCCTCTTTTTGAATGCTCTATCCCTGCATTTTCTAAGGATAATCCATCTATATTTGGAGACCTACCGGAGGCAATCAGGATCTGATCAACCTCGATCTCCTCCTCTTCCCCTTCGTATTCTGTAAGTATGATCTTTCTGCCATTTTTCCCATATACCTTCCTAACATCTCTTCCTATGTAAAATGTAATCCACTCATTCTTCAATGCCTTGATGAGTTCATCGCCTATTTCCTTTTCAATTTCTCTTGCTATCGTATCATGTTTCTTTATAATGCTGACTTGTGTGCCAAGCCTCTGTAATGCCTGCCCTATTTCAAGTGCGACAAATCCGCCTCCAATTATGCCCAAGCGATCTGGAAGTTCATTGATATCCCATACATTTTCGCTTGTGAGATATCCGGTATGTTCAAGTCCTTCAATGGAAGGAATCTCCGGTCTGGATCCTGTCGCTATGATGAAATTATAACCCTTTACCTGTTCATCGCCATCTTTTGATGATATATTCACAGTATCCGCAGAAATAAAACTGGCTTTTCCATCATAAACCCTAATGTTAGGATAAAATTTGAGGATATCTTCATATTTACTCCTCCTTTCTTCCTTAACGGCTTCCCTCAGAGACTCTATGAGTTTTGCAAAGTTTATCTCAGGCCTTACAGGCTTAATCCCAGGATATTTGGGTTTTTGCTGAGTTCGGGCAACTTTTGAAGCCTCTATAATGTATTTTGATGGCACGCAACCCACGTTGACGCATGTTCCACCAATAGGCCCATACCCTATCATTGCAATTGTGGCCTGATTGGATGTCATTTCACTTGCTCGTATGGCAGCAGAGAATGCGCCAGCTCCCCTGCCGATTATAACAAGATCATATTCCTGAGTCATTTCACTCAACTTTTCTTATCTGTGCCTTATAGTGGGACTTCTCGCTGAAGATTGGGGCCCTGACAAGATTATCTGGAGATATTTTCTCATCATCTACCTTCACAGTTGCCATTCCATCTGTAAGAGATAATGAGAGTACTTCTGCACCCTGTCTCTGCAGACCATCACTGACATTTCTGACGCAATCCTCACATGTCATTCCAAATACTTTCATTGTTACCTTTTTTTCTACCATAATTATCATATTTAAAAAAAGTATTAAAGTTATAAAGTAAATATTTTGATACCTTGATCAGATGCTGATTGAACTTATATCAAAGATAATGGACTCACATAATGCCTGAACTTGCAAAGACTAAAAGAAATATTGCCCTAATTCTTTGCTTTTCTATACGTACTCAACCCACCCTGTATGATCAGCCTGACTATGGCCGCAATGATAAACATAACACCTATTCCTATTGACCCCGCCCATACGATAGATGAGACCTTAAGATCATAGGCAATGACTCCAAAGGCGAATACAGTTGTGCCTGAAACAAGGCTCATTATACCCGTGCGGAACAACCATGGGTATTCTCCTGTCAGTACGAAGAGGACAGAAATGCTAAATAAAGCAATTGCAAATACGAGAGGCAACACTATCGGTATCGCGGTTATGAAACGTCCATCGTATCTGCTTTTTTCAGAGAGAAATACGGACAGATAAAGGAATATGACTCCAACAAGGTATGATGTGATTGCCCTGATTGGCTTTGGTTCTGTTTCCTTATACATTTTATTAACCTAAATCACTTTGATTCTATTTACGAAATCTGAAACTTCCTTACCTTTCTGATTGTCAGGGAAATTTTCACTGCCTACAACACTTCTGCCCTCTTCAAAATATGCTTTGGATTTGCTTTCATCTATTTCTCTATACAGAATAGAAAGTGTGGCCAGTCTCATTGCGAGTTCAGGCATTTCTGAGGGATCTGATTGGGATAGTTCTCTGTAATGTTCCAGTCTGCTTTCAAGAAATTTGATTTTATCATTATCGTCCATGTTTAAATTCGGACTGCCGCCTATATCCCTTATATCCACTGTGAAATAATGCCTTTTTTTTCTTCCCTCCATTTCATGATTGGACCTTTTTCTCATTTTGATCGATAATGTAATTCCTATGATGAAAAATATTGCCTCCAATATTGGCAGCAGCAACTGAACTTGGGAATTGTATGCAGAATTTGATTCTGCAGGATAAATGACTTTTGGAATAAGAAATGAAAGAGTCATGCCAGAAATGGCAAAAACACCAACTATTAACAGACCTGACAATTTTCCACTATAATTGTTAAAAATAACTTTGGGCACATTCCTCACCGTTGTTATACCTGTAGTAATTGTAAGATTTATTATTAATATGTTGGAATGCATATTTCCATATCTATCTGAGGTTTTCCACAGGCTCTTTTGACTTCTTTGCAATCTCATTCATAATCTCAGATTTTTTATAGGGCACATTTTGATTCTTGACAGTATGAGAATGATCATCCTTTACACTATATTTTCCATATATTATGCTCAGTATCTGAAAGTGAAGATACAGTGAAAGAAGATTCAGAAAAATGTAGGCAAAGAGTAAGTGGCAATCAATGAATTAAGATCTTCTATTACATTATTCTCCGGACAATACAGGAAGATTTGGCATTCAGTATTACTTCCTCTCTAACATCTTCATGAATTGGTTCATTGTGCTTTTTAAGGGATTCTATATATGATTTATGGTCTCCTTGGCATTCTCAAGATCTTCACTTTTTGTTTTACCCTGGGTGAAACATCCCGGCAGGGAAGGGGCAGTAACAACATAGAACCATTTCGCATCCTTTTCAAATATAACGGTATACTTCACTATGAAAACTATGCGTAGCTCGTGTATAAGTTTTTCACGCTGGCTCTTTAAGTTAAGGTTATAAACAACAATTATGAAGGAATGAAGGAATATATTATCAAATAGAGAACAGCCGATTAATAGTTGTAGTTATCAATATTGAATCAAGATTGAAAATAGAGAGAACGTTGATTGATAATTTGTTATGATGGGAGTGTTTGGATTTGACATTAACTCCTTAAAATACGTTAACTTTGTGCCTTTTGGAGCAAAATCCTTATACTTATTTTGTATAGAATTAATTAGTGACGAAAATGACCACAACAAATGAATCCAGAGATCACAGGTCATGGGTAACCTCGCACACGGAATGCCCCAGCTGCCACTACAAGTTCAATTTTAGGCATTCTAAATGGGGTTCTG
>JAKAYH010000150.1 GCA_021826835.1 Thermoplasmata archaeon
TTACTACCAGTGTAATGGTAGGAACACGAGTAGGTGTTAGAATGGTACGAAAGGAAAAGCAAGTAGAGGAGAATGTCGACCAAGTAGACCAGAACATTACTCCGCAGGAACAGCCGTCAGGTCAAACTGACGTAAACGCAAAACCGGAAGCCAAAGGAAAGGAAACCGATGCTGAGAGAACAAAAAAGAGATTGGTTCAGCTTGTGTTCCCTGTCGGGATGGAAAGTGTGAAGTCAAAGCTTGTAGAGATCGGCGAGGCTTACAACATATCTATACCGCAAGCTTTCATGGAAGTTGTCAGCGGGAAAACTTCTGACGAAGCTTGGAAAGCAGTTTCTACGATGGTTTCAGAATTCGCAATAGACGAAGTTAGGAAGGCTTCGGCTGTACATGAGCCTAAAGCACCGAAGGTCGTCACAGCAGACAGCGTAAAGAAGCAGATAGCAAAACTTTCCGATGAGGAAAGGGAAGCTCTGAGGAAAGAGCTTCTTGCTCAGCTGTCTTAACCAGCACTAAGAGTAGGGAGACCTACTCTTTTTCCAATTTAGTTTTAGGTGGTAGGTATGAAATCATACTATATAGTCTGTAACTTTGGTTGTGTACAGAAGACCTATGAAGGTTTTTTTTACGCAAATCAGATTGCAGAAAAACCATGTAAGCATGATCGAGAGCAATTCGTTCTTGATATTCAACAATATCGTAAGTTTAGGAATTACATGCAGGAGAACTATTTAAAGATGTTTGATGATAATATTATTGTTGAACATAATATGGTTCAGCTTCGCATAGAGAAAGGACAGATAAAACCTTTTCTTATGACAGATTTTTTGATTGTTGATATTGAGGCACGAAAGGCACGGCTTCTTCGAGAGGAGAAGAAGGCTTCAGACCGTACATGGATTAGGCTTAACGGGCTCAATCCCGATGGTCTTCTTCAACCGTTTGTTGAAAGAGACAAGCGGATTGCTGAGAAAGTAAAGGACAAGCTCGAAGAGCTAAAGTCCAAGTATAGTCTTGAAGAATTAAAGAAGGAGCTTGGTATATGAAGTTTGAAGCGTATATTGTCGACGAGACATCTGAGGCAAGTAAAGTTGCATTGGCTTCAATGAAAACTTTATTGGCTGAAGATGGTTATTCTGAAGATGATATACGAATAATCTTTAGTGTTACTGAGTTTGGTTCAGACTATAAGTGGCATTGTAAAATATGTCCTTACTCTGAACCATATCCAGATTTAATTGTGCTTAAACATCTTGATGTGCACAAAAATTTAGTAATTGAGTGATTGGGTTCACTCTTTTATTTTTCCTGCTAAAACTATGGCAGGATTGAGTAGGTGTAATATGGTAATGAAGGATAGGATAGATGGAGAGGAGATTGCTTGCCCGAATTGTAATTCGAAAGAAGTCACAAACGAAAGTGGTTTTGATCGTATATTTAATTGTGATATTTGCAGTCTTCGGTTTGGAGCGGATGATTTGCATTATTATTTTGATTATGCGGGTTCATCTTTAACTGAAAAGGAGAAGGCATTGATTGATGATACTATTGAGGGTATGATTAAGAACTCTATTCTTTACGGTGGTGACTTATGGAATGAAAGACTTAGAGTTGGTGTTTTTGATTTTGGTATGAGTAACCATATTGAAAGAAAGGAATATGCATTATTTAAGTCGATTTCACTTCTTAGAGAATGTCGTATTAAAATCCAAACTCATAAACTTCAGGAACGTAAAGGCAGAGACTCAGTTTTTGCTTTTTTTGATAGTCTTTCTAAGGAGGAGAGGGATGCAATTAAGTTTGTACTTCGTAAGATAATGGAGAAGCCTTCCTAAAGAGGCAATTAGTGGATAAGTCATTTGGTTGGCTTATCTGCTTTTCCTGCTAAAACTATGGCAGGATTGAGTAGGTGTATAGAGTGATAGAAAAGAAAGTAGATGCAGTGAGAAGGAAGACTTTTGAGGTAGGCACAGATAATTTTTTCATTCCTGAGTCTGTTACCAGCCTTAAAGAGAAAGTTGAGGGCATAGAGAAGAGTTTGAGTGCAATAGAGGCTATTAGATATTTGGTCGAAAGAGCACTTAAGAATTATGCTTTAACATACAATGACAATGGGCATGAAGAAGCATTTAGAAGAGCACAGCGAATGATCGATACCAGATTTACTTTAAAGGCTTATACAGATATCGAAGATACAACGTCTTTGAAGAATGTTCAGCTCTTTTTCGAGTATTCTGTACTGTTTTTTAACTTCAAAGCAGTTTACTATCTGTATGATAATTCCTCAAACTTAGTGATTGACGGCATTCAGACAGATAATAGTGAGTCTGGGTTTGTAATCTTATCTCACGGTGACAACAAACTGATATATATTGAACCTGAAACATTTGTTAGGGGAAATATTAGTTTGTCAGAAAAATCTAATGAACCTTCTGAAGATGAAGATTAAAGTGAGCCTGCTAAAAGAGGCAATTAGTGGATAAGTCATTTGGTTGGCTTATCTGCTTTTCCTGCTAAAACTATGGCAGGAATAAGTAGGTGTAAAAAATGGATAAAGAACAAATAGAGAATATATTGGAACGTACATGTACCAGTATTAAAAAGATGGATTATCCTTTTAGTGATGAACCATTAAAAACATACAGGTTTACAGATAAACCAGTACATTCAATAAAATACGGAACTACTGTATTTAGATTTGGACTGGCACTTGCATGGATAAATAACGAATTTGTATACTTAGCAGGTAACGCTTCAGATGATAGCGATGGATACGCAAAAATCGACTACACAAAAATAGAAGATTTCGTTATCTGGTAGAGGTTAGCATCGCCTCATAGGATGCATTAGGACTTGTGGCAAAGTATTTTTCTGTTGCCTCAAGTTTATATTCCAAACAGTAAAATCAGTAGGCTAATTATTAGGATTGGTATTATTAAAGCGTAGCGACCTATTTCTGTTCGAACATCTTTTTTTCCTGATTTGAAATCTTCAAATTTGTACGTTTCGATCCATTTATTATTCCAACTGAAATGAAATCTCTTGAAAAGCCAGAATTCTTTAGTTTTTGAAGTTTCAGGTTTTTTGTCTTCAGTTTGAGGCTCTTTTTCAGGTTTTTTGTCTTCAGTTTGAGGCTCTTTTTCAGGTTTTATTTTTGACTTTTCTTTAATTGCTTTTTTTTCTTTCTTATCAATTGCTTTTTGAGTTTTCGCTTCAGTAATTGATTTATTTAGGGCTTCAGAAGCTAATCTGTATGCTTCCAAATCAGCTTTTCTTTTAGCTTCTTTAGCTTCTATCTCTGCTTTTTTCTTGAGTTTTTTTTCAGTTTGTTTTTTTATGTCCATTCTTATCCCTCTATTTTCCATTTGATTATATAGATGTTAATATTTTTTGATTATTAGATTGATTGTTATCTGAATTGTCTTCATCCTCAATATCTGAATTGTCTTTATTCTCAATATCTGAATTGTCTTTATTCTCAATATCTGAATTGTCCTCATCCTCAGACTCTTCTGTATCGTCTTCTTCGTAATTTTGCGTCATATTATTTACATCTTCATCTTTGATGTCAAACGCAATTTTAAGTAGACTTTCGGCGTAATCTCTGTATTCATTTATTTTGAAGTTATTTTCCAGACCAACTTCTCCAGTTTTATCCATTATAGTTATGACTGCATTTGGTATTATTCCTTTTGAAGATAAACCGTATTTTGAAAGCATTGCACTCATATATCTTTCCCATGGATTTGTTATTTTCTTTGGTAGCTTCTTCCAATTTTTAGGTTTAATGTCTGTTCTTTGTGACTCAACACTTTTTACAATGTTGTCAATTTGTTCATTGGATAATTTAAGTTGAGTTTCCGGATCAAGTTTTTTTCTTTCTTTATTTTTTTCAGGATCAATGTAATCTAATGTTGGAATTATTTTTATCAAACTTTTGGCTAATTCAATTGGAGTAATTCCATTTAGTTTTCTTGATAAATCTGATACGAATACATCGATATCAAAACCATTCCAACCGTGAGTTGCATAGGGTATCCAGCTGATTGGAATAAAGAATGAGAAAGGTTGAGTGTTTTCTGAGAATGCAAAGTGATTTTTTGAATTTGGCATTTCTATTAATCTTACGTATTCTCCAGCCAAATCTCCATTACGAAGCCACTCAGGGATGTGTTTGAAATCATGGTAAAAGAGAATCATTCGTATTTTAAGATGTCGCATTATTAATACAAGATTATAGAGTGATTGAGTTCTTTTACCCTGCCATTTGTGACTGTTTACATCTTGGTCGATTTCGTCAATTAAGATAACTGGAATTTTTCCTTCAATTATTAATTTAGCTACTAAGTTTAGTGTTTCCGATAGTTTATGAACTACTATAACTCTGTCTGGAGTTAAATGAGATAATTCTTCACGATCAGTAAATAATGGTACATTTGAGAGAATGAACCATTTTTTGTTGTATAGAAGTACTATTCCAATTAACCATGTTAGGAAGTTAGACTTTCCAGCTCCCTGACCACCATAAAGAATTCCGCATTTTCCTTTTCGAAGAAATAATCTTTCAATGACATAAAGTGGATTCAATGAACGTGAAGCAGATTCTTTTGTATTTTTGTTGCGAACCTTTAATTCAACAAATGGTTGTTGGTAAAGGTTTAGATAGAGATTGTAGTTGTTTATCCACGCAGTTATTTGGTTATTAGTCATTTCATCTTCTCTATCTTCCTTCATTAGAGTAAACAGTATTTCTAAATCTTTATCTTTAACTATTGGTTCAACTTTTGTTGGAAGTGAAGGAAGTATCTCAAGTTCATTATCTTCCCAACTTGCAGGTTTTTCAGGGATTGTCATAAATCCTCTTTTTAGTGTGTACTTAAAAAGGATTTCAACATCTGCATAAGCATCCATAAGATTCTTTGGCTTTTTGAAGTCTGTGAGAATTTGACTGTTTTCATTATAGGGTTCGGATTGAGCAATTCCGTTAAGGAAGTTGTAAAGATTGATTAGTGCATTATATGAAGGATATTCTTCAATTGTATTTATGTTAAACTCATTGATTACATCTGTAATTAGGTTATGGAGAATTCCTTCCGATCCCAATGATATAAAACCTTCAGAAGATTCGACCACTATTTCCCTCCCTTTGTATTGTTCTTTCTAATAGAAGAGTTCTCGGATCTTCTGATATTGTTTTTTTAGGTTTTAGTATGCTTACGTTAATGCAGTAATCGAGAATTATTTGGTGTCTTATAGGAACTTCATCTTTTTTTATTCTGAATTTTCTTTCTTTTGGACTTGAGTAAACTTCATCTAATGCATTCCATTGAAGTAAAAATCTTTTTGAATGGTCTGCCATTGGTTTTTTATTTTCAATCATAGAAATGGCAATTTGCTTTAGGTAAGCATAAAGTACCATCATAGCTGGATATTTTCCAGTAGGATGTACAAACTCTCGCATTTCAGTTTCTATCATTTCGTAAACGATACCTTCTGAACCTATTGAAGCAAATGCATCGTGAACCATTATCTATCTCTCCATGAGATTTCTCTTTGAGCATTTAAAGAGTTATCCTGATAAGGTAACTGTTGAGTTTGTTCAAAACTCTGTCTTGAAGTCGAAGCAGAGAATATTGAAGACACAATCTCGAGTTTCAATCTGTCGAGTATCATATTGATTTTAGGGTAGAGCATAGGTTTATGTTCACTAATCTTTTCAAACTCTGTTTGATAAGTTCTAATCATCATTTTATAGTAGTTCTTTTTAGTTTCGTTCTCTTCTTCTTTTTCAAGATAAGTGTATTTTATTATCTTCTCATTAATAGCAAGTTTCAGGGAGTAGATTTCCCTTAGCTTTGTGAGGACAAAGTCCATCTGTTTAATGTCTTTTATATTAGTAGGTTTTCTGAAATAGATTTCAGCTTTTTTCTGTTCGGCAATATTTCTGTTTGTGTTATTGATTATTTTTTGAATCTTATCATCATTGTCTTCTTTTTCTAATTCACTTAGTGGTTTTGCTTCAGTTGTTCCATTTGAGAACCTGATAAGATAATTTGTTCTTGTGTTAAGTTGAT
>JAKAYH010000151.1 GCA_021826835.1 Thermoplasmata archaeon
GTGCAACAAATGAATATTTACAGTTTTTGCAGATATATCTCTGGATGCGGAATATGATCCCGTTCTCCATGGTTCTAAGGCATGTTCCGTTCTTCACCACCTTGCTTGAATGGCATTGAGGGCACATGGGCCTCATGAAACTGATGAGATCATTTTCCTTCAGTTCCATCCATCATTAGAATGTCATTGATCATTAACAGTGGAAAAGAATCCTCAGACACATACTGATCGAATGTAGTATAAATGCTTTTAAACTCCGCTTATGATGCCTTCCTCTGTCGGATGTAATGTTTCCACCCTATTTCATGATTTCAGTTCCTGTTTTGGTTTTCTGGAAATCATCAACTAAATTATGACAATGTCTGAAATTCTCAGATTTAGGTATATATAACTGATTTAAGGGTCATCAAAATGCATTCATATATTATTATACTGTAATAAGGAATGCAATTAACTTCATTTCTCCCGTATTTAAATTAGTAAAATAAGGTTTTATCCGAATTAGTTAAAAGCAATACAATAATGATTAAAAAGGATTTAAATGGGGATGAATGGGTTCAACAAAAATAATGTCATTACAATCCTAATGAATTTTTAATATACTTAATGCTAATTCGGGAATACTGCGGAGGTTGTCGAGCTAGGTCAAAGGCGATGGATTCAGGGTTCATTCCCGTAGGGGTTCGCCGGTTCGAATCCGGCCCTCCGCATTATGCTTTTGCAATAATAAGTGTCCGGATTATTAAAAGTTTCAATTTTGTATATTTTGGAATTAGAATCTATTGAGTTTTGTGCTGTAATCATAGACTAACAATAATTATTTGGATTTCCGCAGTTCATCAAATAGTCCACAATTTTTAATGGAATGTTCCAAAATTTGGTAAAAATTTTATCGAATCTTATTAGAAAATTTTAGGGTTTAACTTCAATATTCTGACCCATTCACTTATGTTGTAAAACTTCAAAAAATGAAAATAATGGTAAAATGTTTTTACTTTTTTGCCTCCTTTGAAAATGCCTCAATTGCTTCTTTTATTTCATCCACTGATGCAGAGTTTTCAAGAGTGCTTATATCTCCCGGCATCTGGTTCAAGGCAACAGCTTTCACTACCCTTCTCATAATTTTTCCACTTCTGGTTTTTGGTAGAGATTTCACAATGTGTATTTCTTCAGGAACATAAATTGCCCCAAGATCTTCTCTAATCCTTTTCCTAAGTTTAGAAATGATCTCAGTGTCATCCTGGAATTCTTCTTTTAAGACAACCATTGCTGCTATTACCTCACCTTTTACTGGATCAGGCTTTCCAAACACAGCTGATTCTGCCACCTCTTTTGAACTAATCAGAGCATCCTCCACCTCTATAGTACCCAACCTGTGTCCTGCTACATTTAGTACCTCATCAGCCCTCCCAAGCAACCAGTAGTAACCATCCTTGTCTCTGATTGCATAGTCACCGCAGAAGTACATTCCTGGATATTTCTCAAAGTATACTTTTTTGTACCTGTCTGGGTCATTGTTTAAAGTCAGAAACATACCTGGCCATGGTTTCTTGTATGCAATATATCCTTTCTCCTCATTCTTTAGTTCCTTACCCTTATCATCCAGAATCACGGGTTGAACACCAGGCATTGGAAAAGTAGCTGAACCCGGTTTAAGTGGTGGTAATCCAAGTCCAATCTGCGGGCCGATCATGAAACCACCAGTTTCAGTTTGCCAGTAAGTATCTATTATCGGGCAGTTTGAATGTCCAATATTCTCATAGTACCATTTCCATGCTGCAGGGTTGATAGGTTCTCCCACAGTTCCAAGCACTTTCAGCGATGAAAGATCGTGTTGCTTTGGGTATTTCTCTCCAAACCTCATCAGGGTACGGATAGCGGTAGGTGAAGTGTAAATAAGGTTAACTCTGTATCTCTCTATTATGGCCCAAAGCCTGTCTGGTGCTGGATAAGTTATTGAGCCTTCATACATTATGGAAGTAAGGCCAAGGAACAAGGGTGCAAAAACAATGTAACTGTGTCCGGTTACCCATCCAATATCTGCAGCACACCACCATCGATCATCATCTCCAGGATTGAATGCCCATTTAAGTGTGCTTGCCACCCATACAGCATATCCACCATTCCCATGAACTGCTCCCTTTGGCTTTCCAGTTGTACCTGAAGTATAGAGGATGTAAAGCGGGTCATTGGATTCCATCCATTCAGGTTCAACATATACTGATGAATCCTTGTTTACATCATGCCACCATACGTCTCTTCCCTCGTCAATCTGAATGTCAGAGCCAGTTCTCCTGACTACCACCACGGTATTAACCGTGGAGGTCAATTCAAGAGCTTCATCAATGATTTTTTTAAGCTCAATCACTTTTCCATTTCTGAAAGCTCCGTCAGCTGTTATAACCATCTTCGCACCGGAATCATTAATTCTTTCAGCAAGGGCACCAGCACCAAAACCAGCGAACACGAAGGAGAACACAGCACCTATTCTTGCTGCAGCCAGCATTGCCACTGGGGCCTCAAGTATCATTGGGAGATATATCACAATCTTGTCTCCTCTCTTTATCCCTAGGTCCAGCAGAGACTTTGCAAAAATATTTACTCTTCTGTAAAGGCCGTCATAGGTTATGATTTTCTCGTCTCCGTTCTCAGCTACCCAGATATATGCAGCCTTATTCCTCTTACCTTGTTTTATATGCCTGTCAAGAGCATTATATGATGCATTTAGTTGTCCGTTGATGAACCACTTGAAAAAAGGTGGGTTGCTATCATCAAGAACCTTGTCCCATTTTTTGTGCCAGTCCAAAATTCCAGCCTGGTTGCTCCAGAATTCATCCGGATGTTCTATGGACTCTCGGTACGTTTGCTGATAGCTTCCAATTCCTGGATGGTATAGTTCTTCAGTAGGAAGCACGTCTTTTTGACTCTGTTCACCTGCCATAAAATATGATCAGGTAAGTAATACTTATAAGTTTGCTAATATTCAACATGGGCTTTAAAAAAGAAAAAATGGGTATAATTATTTCAGTATTGGTGGCCCCACTGGTATGGTGTTTGGCTTGAAGGAATTCACAATGATGGCGAATGCTGTGAATGCTGCAAAGAATGCGGCAAGCAGGCCAAATACTCCTCCAAGTTGTGTGGCGGCAGTAGAAGCGTATATTAATCCAGCCCCAAGGCCAATAAAGGCAATCCACAGTGTCAGGAAGGTCAGGAACAATGTCGTGTTTGTAAACATGGAACCAAACCACATCATGAATGTGAATATTCCCCAAAGCACAAGGGACCATCCTATTTCTACCGGATGCAGTGGACCAAGGATTCCCATACCACCAAATATATTCAAAAAGGCATAGAACAACCAGAAAGCTCCATAACTGCTGAACGCAGTGAAGCCGAAGGTATTACCTTTCCTCATTTCCCAGGATCCAGCTATCAACTGTGCCAAACCACCATATGCCATTGCGAATGGAACTACAACATCTGAGGTGTGTGATCCCAGCAAGCCCGCATTTTGGAAGCTCAGCAGAAAAGTGGTAAATGCAAATGCCGATAGTCCTAATGGTGCTGGATCAGCACTCAACGCTTTTCTGAACGGGTTATCGTTTAATTCTACCATTTTTTAAACCTCTTCCTGGAAATATTCCAGTTAAAATTACCTATGTTATAACCAGTATTTAATCATTTTTGTCTTTTTGAATTTGAATATTGTCCTTATTATATTTTATGTAATCCAATGTAATTTATTATGGACGCATTTAGTCGCATTTTACTCTGTTTGACTGCGATGAATCACCAGTAATACAGATAATTCCAATTGATATCGAATGGCAATAATTAATATTGTGAATATCATTAAAATTTTTTATAAATTATAGTATTCTTTAAAAATTGTAAATTATGAAATAAACAGTAATTTTATTATTTAAACGCAGGAATCGAAAAACAAATCACAAAATCTTAATATTCCGCATCATAAGAACATTTAAAAGATAACATGACATATGCATCAAGAAATGAGTTATTACAGAGGCGGAGCAAAGAGGAAGAATTTCAGGAAGCCATATGAAAACAAGGTTCAGCCGCAGCCAAAAAAAATTAAAAAGCTGGACATGAGAAAAAGTGAGGAATTCAACTTTATGCTTTCAAAGATTATACTTGATCTTCCTGACAGTATCAGGGGATCAATTGCAGGAGGCATTTATGCAGCGGCATCAAGGCAGGGCATATCCGAGGCAAGAAATTTTGTGTTGAAGAAACAGGAAGAGGGAATCATAACTGAGCGTGTCCAAAAACAGATAGTATATCTGTTGAATGATTATTCAACTTATAGATAATCATGGAAAAAGAACTCCTAGAAAGGGTTGATAAATATTTTAGTATTGAAAAGATTGCTGTTGAAAATATTTCCATAGCCGTGCCTGAGAATTCAGCACTTTTTATTTTTGCGAAAGATGCTATGGAAATGATAAAGGCATATTACAGTGATGCAAAATTCTTCAAAGAAAAAGGGGATTATATCAATGCCTTATCAGCATTGAATTACTCATATGGCTGGATTGACTCTTGTGTTCGTCTTGGTGTTTTTAAAACTGACGGAGATTATACCAGATACACATTTTTCAAATGACAAGTTCTTCTATCTCAACCTTTCTTTTCCTTATTCCTAGCTCGTCAACTCTGATAACTTGATTGGTAAAGGTTTTGGCATATTGTTCACCTGCAACAATGGACGATACCACTCTTCCCGCTGAATCTCCTTTCATTATTCCGCTTCCGCTGCTTCCAGTGGCCACCACGACATTCAGGGATTCAAATATGTAGTGAGTCTTGTCTATGGTATTGTATGCATAATGGCCAGCCCAGCTGGAAGTCACTTTTGAATTTTTGATCTGCGGGATGTACTCCTGTGCCACGGGAAGCATTCCAAGGTTATAGAAATCCTTCTCCGGTTGAGGATCCTCTTCATAGGAATAGGGTCTCCCTATGTCATCAGCGGTTGAAATCCAGAATGATTTGGATTTGGGCTCAGGCCTAAGGTAAATTCCACATGAAGGCAGAATTAGAAATGGAAATGTTCCTTCTGATCCGTTCAACCTTTTACTGACCATATCTTGAACTTCTTTTCCAGATGCCTGGAATATCTGCCTCTTTTTAGGAAGGGTGTGGCTGTCTATACCCAGGGGTGAAAGGAGTTCTGAAGTCCATACATCGGTGCAAAGCACATATTTTTCAGCTTTAAGATCACCATGATTTGTTTCCAGTGAACCAATGGTCTTGTCCTGCCAGAGAAAAGGTTCGCCAGGATAATCAAGCTTTTTTGAGGGCACCAGATTTAAGGAGTTTACTTTTGTTCCGTATTTCAAGTCAACCCCATTTTTTCTTAATTCAGAATCATAAAATGAACAGATGAGATCCGGTTCAATAATCCCACAATTCTCACCCAGAAAACCACCTTCAATTTCAGGAAGATTCATCATTTTTGCCACCTCTTTTTCTGGTTTTGTATTAATTCCGGCATTTTCAACGTCCGAGGCCGATATGATTTTTCCCCTGGACCTTGACATAACTTTCTTAAGGGAAGGGGATTCAAGTTTTTCAGATTCCATTAGAAAGAGGTATCCGCAAGAATCCATGCCCAGATTGAAACCCATCTTATTCTGTACATGTTTATAGAATTCAATGGATGAAGAAGAGAGGATATAATTCATTTCAGAGGTAAAAGTGTCCCTGAATCCTGCCGCACTTCTACCGGTGTTTCCCTGTGCATAGGTTTTTTCCTTTTCAACCAAACAGACAGACATATCTGGATTATTCTTTTTTATATGATATGCAGAAGCTAGGCCTGTGATTCCGGCACCCACCACAATAGCATCATAATCGGGCATAAACAGAGTAATGTGTTGAGGGGATTAAAATTATTGTTGTTACGCTATGGATAGACTGTGATACCAATATAAATCAAGAAAAAATTAATATCCTAACACCTTTTAACCAGATGATTACAATGGGAAAACTAAGCAGGGACGTTTATATGGTTTCCGGAGGTGTAACCAAATTTACC
>JAKAYH010000152.1 GCA_021826835.1 Thermoplasmata archaeon
CGATCTAAAAAGCAACATGTCCCGGGGTATCAACAAAAAGAAGTCCGGGAATTGTAAAAATGGATTTGGAACCTGTCTGTTGTGCTATTTTCTTAATCCTTGTAATATCTATCTCGGTGGCACCAATTCTCTGGGTAATTCCACCCTCCTCCTTTTTAGCAAAGGATGTTCCCCGAATAGAATCTAAGAGTGTTGTCTTTCCGTGGTCAACATGACCAAGAACGCAAACTATTGGTTGCCTGAGCTCCCTGCCTTCGTTCTTCATTTCTCAAAATAGAACCTCATCACCGTACTGGAAAGGTAACAATTCATTGGTCTTGAAGAATATTGAGAATTCATGTTGATAAGACTCTGCTGAATCGGATGCGTGTATGATGTTCTTTTCTATGCTGATAGAGTAATCGCCTCGAATGGTTCCAGGAGATGCCTTGCTTCCGTCAGTTGTACCACAAATTGTTCTCACAACAGATATGGCGTTGTTCCCCTCAAATACAATTGCAACAATAGGGCTGGAAGTAATATAATTCACAAGATCTGCAAAAAATGGTTTGCCCTTATGAACCGCGTAATGTTTTTCAGCTTCTTCTTTAGATAGCTGAAGCATTTTAAGACCAAGGATCTTAAGACCTTTTAGCTCAAATCTCCTAATAATTTCTCCTGCAAGCCTTCTTTTTAATCCATCCGGTTTAATGAGTACTAGTGTCCTTTCCTGCATTTCACTCACTGCTTGCCGGGGTCTCTTGTACTGTCTCTGGAGCGGCTTCTACGGGAGTCTCTTCAACTGGAGGCTTTATTGAATCCTTTCTCATTGCTTTGATAGTATGATACTCCTTTGTCCATTTTGTCCTTCTTGGAACTCTCTTCAGGTTTATCATATTTACCCTGCACTTTCTACTACAGAAATCAACTATATTGCCACTTCTTCTTACATAAATTGTACCGGTTCCAGGTTCAATATTGGAACCACAAAATCCACAAGTTTTTATTGCCAATATTATCACCGGATTGAGAGTTTTTTAGCTTCTCTGGCTGTTTCTCTTAGCATTAATATATCCCCAACCTTAACAGGACCCAGTACATTTCTGGCTATGATTCTACCCTGATCTCTTCCTGATAGCACTCTAACCTTTACAGTTGTTGCTTCTCCGGTCATACCGGTTCTTCCCATTAATTCAACAACCTCTGCCTGTGTAGCTTCATCTGCCACTTAAGTCACCTTATTTCTTCAAAGAAACAAGTTCTGAAGTAATCTGCTTATAAAGCTCCTCATTTTTTCCATAGTCGGTAATAGATATGGAAGCAGCAGCTGAAATTCCAACTCTTGTACCTAGTTCGGATTTACTCTTAGCATATGCGTAAGCTATCTTTCTCTCTTCACAGAGCATTGGAAGGTAATATACTACTTCTGGAGGTGTAACATCTTCTGCAATTATTACTATCTTGCTTTCCCCTCTCTCAATAGACTTAATAACCTCGTTCGTGCCCTTCTTTATTTTTCCACTCCTGTAACTATTCTCTACTAGATCAAGAATCTTCTTTTCGAGCGTCTCGGGAGTTTCGAATTTAACAAATGACTGTTTTTCCATTTTATTTTCCTCCTTCACTTTTTAGTATCACCTGAGCCTAAGACGCTATATATAGTTTTTTTAATCTGAAAAAATCAGTGAAATTATGCCTTTCCTAAGATGAAGTCGAATTATTTTCAAGTCTCATCAAAGAATCTAGGGAATTAGTAACAAACGAGTCGGGTATGTGTTCCATAGTCGTAATGGGAAGCGGAATTTTCCCACCAATTTTATGTTTCCTATAAAATAGGTAATAATATGAAGAGGGGAAAGGATAAGAATTTAAAATTCTAAACACGAAATCTAGGTTTCTCTGAGCTTCTTCGGCACCTTTGAAGTCATTTTCTACATATAGGTTTAGTACCTTTTTAGCAGCAGACGAAATGTTTGTTGATCCACAGACTCCGCCACTAGAACCAGCCACAAGAGACTGAAGAAGTAAATCATCCTGTCCTTGATAAACAGGTATTTTAGAACCGAACTTGTAAATTATGTCATTAAAATATCTAATATTGCCTGAACTTTCCTTAATCCCCCTTATCTTTCCACCTGCGGTATCAATGATTGATTCAATAGTCTGTGCTTCTATGGTAACGCCTGCAAGTTGCGGTATATTATAAATTATGAAATTTGCATCAACTTTAGAGATAACTTCACTAAAATGCTTGATAATCCAAGGTTGCTCTGGCTTGATGTAATAAGTGGGTTGAAGGACCATGCTGGTAAATCCGAGATCAAAAGCATATTTTGCCAATTCCACGGCTTCTTCTGTGTTTTGGCTGCCAATGCCTACAAACGTTTCTTTCTTTTCTGATTCCTCTGATACAATATTCAGGAATTTCTTTTTCTTATCCATAGTCAAAAGTGAAAAAAGTCCAGTGCTTCCCAATGGAAATATAGAATTTATACCCATTTCCGTAAGATCTGACATAAGCAGTTTGTAATATTCTCTACTTGGTTCATAAGAACTATCAAGGGGTGTTATGAGAGGGCATATTAACTTGAACTTATCCATTGTTGATCATGTATTCATCCTTTATCTTGATTATTATGAGACATAATTCCAAATGAAAGTCAAATAAAATAGCTTGCCATAGTAAATAGATCGAGTTCAGACTTGCCAAAGATTATTTATTTTTCTTTAATAAAGGGGTAGATGAGAAACAAAATAGTGGTAATTATTATTACATTTATACTATTATATTCATTTCTATTTACTTTGGAAAACGGTGAACTAACTCAACACGGTAATAGCGGTATAAATGAAAATCTACAATCATTTATAATAAAACAAAAACATTCTAACAATTTCTTAACAGATTCATATTATATATTTTTTAATGAATCAGGGCTGCCATCGGGGGCAAACTGGTCCGTCTCACTTAAAAGTTCCCAAGGAAGTATTTCGGAATATACAACATCAAGTCAGATAATATTTTATGTTTTGGGGGGAAACTACTCTGTCACAATTTATGTTCCAGATGGATATACTATAAATTCGCAATCAGGCAAATCATATTCCATAATCAATCAACAAAATAGTGCAGGTGGAGGAAAGAATATCTCTGTGGGATATATCAATGTCAATGGAAATGCGTACATTCCTGTGAGCGTGATAACTGACAATAATGGAAGTGATATAATCATAGTAACTTCCATAATAGTATCTCTATTAGCAATACTTTTCGTATTATATTACTACACGAGGTATAACGCAAAAAACAAAATACAAACAAAATAGAGTGAACAAATCAAACTAAGTGATTTCAAGTGAATTGAAAGCCACGATAAAAATAAAACCTCCTTTTGTAATCCACTTTATCAATGAACATGGAAAACTCTTTTTAACGGCCATATGGAAATCCTTATTACAGAAACTCGTAATATTGAATTGTGAAAGGCTCTTCCACGAATGCAGAAGATTACCTTAAATGCATAAATGAATATATGGATTTACAAGGTTATGCTGCTCTAAAAGATATCGCATTGATTTTAGGTACCGTAAGACAAACGGTACTAGACGAAATCAAAATCCTAATGGATCGGGGACTTGTGCAGAGGAAGGAGAAGGGAAAATATGAACTCACAGAAACAGGTATGAAAGAGGCTTTTAAGTTCCTTAGAAAGCATCGAGTTGCGGAAATTCTCCTTTGGAAAGGGCTTGGAATGAAATGGTCTGAGCTAGATGACCAAGCCATGGGCATAGAGCACGGTATGACCGAGGAAATAATTGAGAAGGTTTGCCAAAATTTTGGGTGTATAAAATGTCCACATGGTAACTATGTTCCAGATAAAAATGGAAATGTTAAAGAATCAAAGGATATAAAAGTCAGTGAATTCAATTCCTCCAGAAAAATAAAGGTATCAAGGGTAATATTTGAAAGCCCTGATATACTAAAATTTATGGAAAATAATGGTCTATATCCCGGTTCTAATTTGATAATTGTAGATGAGGAACACATTAAAGTCGCTCCGGATATGGAATCTATCAAGGTTCCAGATAATTTTTTTCGTGCAGTAAGATTCACAAGCATTGAAGATAATCAATAAAATAGAATAGACAATTTCCAACATATAAAAGAACTTCCTCAGATCGTCTTCGAAGATCACTCTTTATTTCTTAAATCTAATAGTTCTTAAATATTAACATGGCATATCTTTAAATTCAGGAGACAAAGAATGGTTGATAAAGCTAATGGAAAGTATACGAATTCTTCAGTAGAGGGAGAAGATCAGACAGTAAGAGTCATATTGCCAAATAAGAGAAAAGGGGAAATGTACGGGGTAGTCGAAAAACTGTCTGGGGCATCTCATCTAACTGTTATGTGTGAGGATGGTTTCACTAGAATTTCCAGAATTCCCGGTAAAATGAAGAAGAGAATGTGGATCAAAGAGAGAGATCTTGTGATCATAAAGCCATGGCAATTTCAATCAGAGAAGGCAGATGTTGTATACAGATATACCCAAACTCAGGCTGGCTATTTAAGCAGAAACAGATTACTTCCTGACGTAATAGACATTTTCAAGTAATTTTATGGATACCGATAAAAGTGCATTAAAGCAGCTTCTGGAGGCGGGCGAGTTCAGGAGAGGGGATGACCCTGGCCGTAAAACAGTGGATAAGGTTTTTGATGCGAGGACTCTGGAAGCTCTATATGATGTAATGAAAAGGTTCAAAGTCGATTTAATCGATTATCCAGTTTCTACAGGAAAAGAATCAGTTGTTTTTAAGGCAATTGTAAGGAAAAAGAACATCGCAATCAAAATATACAAGATGTCCACGCTGGGATTCAACTCAGTAAGGGAATATATAGAAGGGGATTATCGTTTTGAAAAGGAGAAGTTATCCAGAGGGTCTATTGTATATGTATGGGCAAGAAAGGAATTCATTAATCTGAGAAATATGGAAGAACATGGTGTTAAATGTCCGGTTCCAATAGGAGTTCATAAAAACGTCCTCTTAATGCAATATCTAGGTACATCTCTTAAACCTGCTCCTCAGCTCAGAAACTATAATGGTGATGATATGGAAACGTACATACATTCTGCAATGAATCAATATAAGCAAATGGTTGAAAAGGCTTTATTAATCCATGCGGACCTCAGTGAATATAACATATTATGCTACAGAAAAAATGCATACATCATCGATGTCGGCCAGAGCGTTCCCATTACACATCCAATGGCTCATGAATTTCTAAAAAGAGACGTAAATAATATGATAATATTTGCAAAGAAAGCTGGTATTTTAGAGGAGGAACTGACTCTTCCATCGTTTTACCATAATTGGCCAGAGGATCCACACAAACTACTCAGAAAATAATAATAAGGAAAATAATGATAATGAAAGAAATGGATACTTCAGAAACTACTCAAAATGAGATTGACCTTAAAATTCCCAGAGAGAGAGTAGGAGTGCTTATTGGCAAAGATGGAGAAATTAGAAAATTAATAGAGGAGAATGGTGAAATTAGTCTTCTTATAGATTCACGGGAAGGAGATGTGCGTATAATCCAGCGCGGGGATCCACTTAGGGCAAATATTAGTGCTGAGGTTGTAAAGGCGATTGGCAGAGGATTCAACCCAGAAAAAGCCATGTTTCTCTTCGATGAGAATTATCAGTTGATTGTTATGACTCTGAGAGAATACGCAAGAAAAGGCTCTAGGAGGATAGGGGAAATTAAGGGTAGAATAATTGGCAGAGAAGGGAAGACAAGAAAGGTGATAGAGGATTTAACCGGAACCAGTATTTCGATATACGGTGATACTGTTTCCGTCATTGGTGATTATATTTCAATAAAATACTCTCTTGAAGCCATTAAGATGATTATAGAGGGAAGGAAGCAGAGAACAGTATATAATTTCCTTGAGGGAAACGTAAAGAAAATGAAGATGGAAAAGCTGGAAGAGGCATTCAGGTAACCCAAAGCATACAATTAGGTCTCATAAAAAACCGAAGCAAATTCTGATTTTAAGACGGTGGTTATGGTA
>JAKAYH010000153.1:0-5261 GCA_021826835.1 Thermoplasmata archaeon
CGGTTATTTCAACCATGGCATTATTTCAATGGAAAATTTAAGGCTTTGTAAGGCATGGAGTTTCATGTTAGAGGGAAGACCGTTTAAGGGGAAATTCTACCTTATAACCGGTGGCGGAAGTGGGCTGGGCCTTGAGATTTCCAAAACTTTGGCGTCATATGGGGCAGGAATTTACATTATTGGTAGAGATAAGGAAAAGCTGAGCAGGGCCAAATCACAAATTGAGGATCTAGGTTCAGAATGTGGATATTTTTCCGTTGATATAAGAGAATATGAAACTGTTAGAGGAATAATAGATAACGTATTTTCGTCTTACGGAATCGATGGGCTGGTCAATAATGCAGCCGGAAATTTCATTTCAAGGACAGAGGATCTCTCGATGAATGCTTTTCTTTCTGTCATAAATATTGTTTTAAATGGTTCCATTAATATAACTTTGGAAACCGGAAAAAAATGGATCGAGAAAAAAAGGAAGGGAAGTGTATTGAGCATACTGACCACATATGCTGAAACAGGTTCAGGTTTCGTCGTACCCTCTGCAGCGGCTAAGGGTGGATTAAATGCCTTCACGAAAAGTATTGCTGTAGAATGGGGCCCAAAAGGAATCAGGGCTAATGGTATTGCTCCTGGCCCATTCAAGACTGAGGGGGCATGGAAAAACCTTATTCCAGATCAATCTTTTGAGGACTATCTGGTAAATAAGAATCCCATGAAGAGATTGGGAAATGTAGAAGAAATAGCGGAACTTGCGGCTTTTTTGCTCAGCGATTATTCATCATTTATAAATGGTGAGGTAATAAGGATAGACGGAGGAGAATTTCTGAAAGGATCCGGTCAATTTAACGATTTATCGATCCTTTCAGATGAACAGTGGGAGAACTTGAAGTCCAGGAGGGAAAAGAAATGATGAGCATTTTCATTAATGGGTGGGAAACTAATTTGAAATTCTCTGCGGCACATTTTATACCTGAGCACTCAAAATGCCGCAGGCTTCACGGGCATGATTATGCTGTGGATATCACACTATTCGGTGAGCTTGAAAACGGAATGGTAGCTGATTTTGTCCAGATCAAAAGGGAACTAAGGCAAATGCTTGAAGAAATAGACCATAAGCTGATACTCCCAATAAACGGAGAAGGAATAACATACATATTGGATGGGAACAAATACAAAATAAAATATGAGACATTTGAAATGTCTGTTCCCAAAGAATTTGTCTATCTCTGCGATGTGAAGCACAGTTCAAGCGAAGAACTCGCGAGATACCTGACGGGTATACTGATTAAAAAAGTCACTCTTGGCAAAAACGTCAAGAAGATAGAGTTCTCTGTATATGAAGGCCCAGGCCAGAAGGCAACATGGGAAGAGGTTCTGGGATGAAAGCCATCGTGCTTATGTCGGGAGGCCTGGATTCTACAACAGTACTGGCATATGCAATTTCTAAAGGATACGAAATCACAGGTTTAAGTTTTGATTATGGCCAGAGGCATAAAATAGAACTTGAATCTTCCAAAAAAATAGCTGAATTCTATGGAATTAATAGAAATGTATTCAAAATAGACTTAAGGCAAATAGGTGGGAGTTCACTTACGGATAAGATCGAAATTGAAAAGGGCAAAATAGGACGGGAAGAAGTCCCAAACACATATGTGCCGGCAAGAAACATAATCTTTCTGTCAATAGCAGGTGGTTACGCGGATGTTGCCCACATAGATGACATTATGATAGGAGTTAACGCTGTTGATTATTCAGGCTATCCAGACTGCAGGCCCGATTTCATATCCTCTATGGAAAGAACATTGAGGCTCGGTCTTTCTGGGAGCCATAACATTCAAATTATTGCACCACTGCAACACATGTCAAAGTCAGAAATAATTAAGATGGGGATGAACCTCAAGGCACCATATGAGTTAACACACTCATGTTACAGAGGCGGAACCAAGGCATGTGGAAAATGCGATTCCTGTCTACTACGCCTCAAAGGATTCATGGAGGCAGGGTATTTTGATCCCATAGAATATGAAGAATACCCGGAATTTTATAATAAATATTTGCAAACTAAAAAATAATTAAATGGTAATATTGATGGGGATCTAATGCTGTGAAAGAACAGCGTCCACTTTCTCTCCATTTTTCTTCACAGACTCTACAGTTTTGTTCCACAGGACTTTTTCCTCGTCATTGAAATCTATCCTATAGATCTGCTCGACTCCTTCCTTTCCGATTTTTATCGGCACTCCTATAAACAGCCCCTTCGCTGAATAGTGCTTTGCGTCTTCTTCGTCCATATACGCTGCGCATGGGATGACCCTCTTCTTATCCTTTATTATGGATTCAACCATCGCGGTGATTGAAATACCTGGTGCATAATATGCGCTTCCTGTTTTAAGAAGGTCTACTATTTCACCGCCCCCGAATCTTGTTCTCTTTACGATCTCATCGATCTTATTCTTTGGAAGAAGAGTGGATATGGGCATTCCTGCAACACTTGAATATCTTATAAACGGAACCATATCGTCGCCGTGTCCTCCCACAACAAAAGCGTTAACATCTTTAACAGAAACACCCAGCTCCATTGCTATGAATGTTCTAAACCTTGCACTGTCCAGAGATCCTCCTAGGCCAATTATCCTCTTCGGATTAATTCCACTTACCTTTTGGAAAGCATAGGCCATCGTATCGGCAGGATTGGATACCATTACTATTATGGATTCTGGCGAATATTTCTTTACGTTCTCTGCAACATCCTTTATTATGCCAATATTCTTAACAAGAAGGTCATCTCTGCTCATTCCGGGTTTTCTTGCAAGCCCGGCAGTAACAACTATGACATCCGACCCTTTCATATGAGAATAGTTTTCAGGATTTGTAGTTGTGAAGCCTTTTATGTTATTATCAACACCCCAATGTGGAGTACCTTCCATCATATCCAGAGCTTCTCCCTCTGGTTTTCCATCCACAACATCGAACAAGTAAATGTCGCCCAGATCCTGTATGGAAAGAAACTGAGCAACCGTAGCACCTACATTTCCAGCGCCAATTACGGAAATTTTTGATCTCATGGTTAGGAGATTTCCTGATATATTATATTGTTATTCCCTTTTAAATATGAGCCATTGAAAAATACTTCTCTATAAATAGGAAAGCGCTTTTTACTTAGTAATCTATTTACAAAACTGATATGGCCCTTGAAGATAAATGCCAGATTATAAAATCAAATAATTTAGGGTCAATCTCTTGATGTTGGTGCAAATCAGAATGAAAATTGCCTCCTTTCCCTCATTATGCCGATCAATTGGAAATTCAGCGTTTCAGTAGGTGCCTCTTCCAATAAAGAAAATTTCAATAATGCCATGGAATAATCGAAAGAGATTAATTTATTACTTAATTTCCTCTTACCGATCAGTATGAAGGTAGCAATCCTGGGGATCGACGGGTATATAGGATGGGCACTTGCTTTGAGACTTTTGAGAAATGGCCACGAGGTTGTTGGTGTTGATTCACTCTATACCAGAAAAAGAGTGGAAGAGGTTCATTCAGGCTCAATTACACCCATACTGGATATAAATAAAAGAATAGATGAAGCTTCCAAATTCTTTGGCGGCAAGATCAATTACTATCAGGGTGATGTGAACGATCCAGAGTTCATCTATCACGTGATCGGAAAGGAACTTCCCGATTCCATAGTGCATCTTGCTGAGCAGAGGTCAGCTCCATACTCTATGATAGGCCTGCGGCAGGCAAGGGAGACATTAATACAGAATATGGGGGGAACTATAAATCTTGTATATGCTATGAAGGATCTTGTTCCCAAGGCACATTTGTTAAAATTAGGTACAATGGGCGAGTACGGCACTCCAAATATAGACATCCCGGAAGGCTTCTTTGAGATTGAATATAATGGGAGAAAAGATACACTTCCATTCCCAAAATTTGCAGGTTCATGGTACCACTGGAGTAAGGTTCATGACAGCAATAACCTGATGTTTGCAAATCGCCTATGGGGCTTACGAATAACCGATGTGATGCAGGGCGTGGTCTATGGGACAAGGACAAAGGAGATAAGTGATTCAGGGCTTTACACAAGATTCGACATAGATGAGGTATGGGGTACGGCGTTAAACAGGTTCTGTGTCCAGGCTGTTCTTGGAATGCCCATAACCGCATACGGAAGGGGTGATCAGAGGAGAGGATTCTTATCCCTTGAAGACAGTATCGCATGCCTTATGCTGGGCCTCGAAAAACCTGCTGGTGAAAATGAATACAGGGTATATAATCAGTTTGATGAGCATTATTCCATAAATGAAATAGCTGAATTTGTAAAGGACGGCGGCGAGAAGATACTCAACAAAGAGATAGAAATAAGCCACGTGCCGAATCCGAGATTGGAAAAGGAGCAGCATTATTATAACCCAGAGCACAAAAAACTAAGAGAACTTGGTTATAAGCCTGCAAGAAATTTAAGAGAAGACGTAAATGATATAATATCAGACGTACAGAAGTTTAGTGAAAATGCCAGAAAATACAGAGACAGGGTAGCTCCAAAGACCATATGGAGAGAAAGTGCAGGCTTTCTAAATTAGTGGCACATTTTTTCGAGTGCTGGTTGAAGCCTCAGTGTTCATCTCATTCGGCTATTATGGGTTGAGCAGCCGTTTTCAAAGGTTATCTTTTATTGAGAAATGAAATCTTAAACACAGTTGGCAGGCAATTGACATGGTTGTCGATTCCAAATTTTATGGAATATTTATTAATGAATTAACAATTTAAGGTCAATGTCTCGTAAGTTAAACCGGAGTAATATCAATAAATTTCTGGTTGGGACCGTAACAGTTCTTACCGTGTTCGTGTTTGCATTTTCGTTCCTTTCGTCAGGTATACCGTTGACTACACAACATGCCATTTCAGCAACTCCTCAATATCAGTATAATAAAACCGTTTACAAATATCAGTGGATGAACGATACCTCGGTTGTAGGCCCCATGCCAGTAAGCAATGGAACAATGTCCTGTTTTGTACCATCTGAGGAGGTTGTTCTATTTGGTGGTCAGACTGTGATGAACCTAAGTGTAAACAAGAGTGGCAAAAAAACTTTTGAGATGGTGAATGCATATTCGAACCAGACATGGCTATATCAGAGCGGCCAGTGGTCAAGGCTCACCAGTCAAAGTTCAATTCCTCAAATGGCCGGATCCTCCAGTTCATATTATCCAAGGGGGGAAAGCATAGTGCTCTTTGGTGGGGAAAATAATGGCACGTTG
>JAKAYH010000153.1:5271-6056 GCA_021826835.1 Thermoplasmata archaeon
TTGTTTAATTATACATGGATCTTCACAGGTCTTACATGGACACCACTCAAGGGTCTTACTACGGTTCCTTCCGCCAGAGCTTTCAGTGCAATGGCCTATTCAGCCAATATTAAGGGGATCATTCTTTTCGGAGGTAAAACTGCGAGCGGATACTCCAATTCGACATGGCTTTTCAGGGATAATTCATGGTCAAAGATTACTACAAAAGGAGATGTGCCTCCAGCCATGGAAGGGGCCGCAATGAGTCAATTACCAGACGGCAATCTTCTCCTCTATGGAGGTTACAATGGTTCCTATAGCAACTCAACATATATTCTGAACACTACAACAGATAAATGGTCAAAGGTAGATACAACCATCACGCCACCTGCACTCGCTTTTTCATCCTTAAATTACTTTAGTTTCAATGATTTTACTCTTTTATATGGTGGAGTCACAGGTAACGGAAAAGCTTCAAATGCCACATATATGTTCAACAGTGCGGATCAATGGCAAGAATTACATATCAAAACTCCTTCAGCTGAATATGGCCAATCGCTTTCAGTATATTCAGCAAACAATACCGTTGTTCTTTTCGGCGGCGCTTTTAACAGCACATACTCGGGATACACAAATGATACATATCAGTTCCAGAACAACTCATATAACTGGGTTATATTCAACGAATCAGGTCTCCCATCAGGCCTTAAATGGGGTATCCAGCTTGGAAATTCATACAATAATACCACAGGGAATTTTGTTGGATTTATGTTAATGACTGGAACGTATGACTATAACATAACCGC
>JAKAYH010000154.1 GCA_021826835.1 Thermoplasmata archaeon
GTTCTTTATGTCATAAAATAACGTTACGTAGACATGATGTTTCTCAACTGAGAATTCGTCAATTCCCAGTACTGATATGTCAGAGAGATCCTGCTCTTTTCTTGCCTGATCCACATAATGTTTGAGGATTCTACACACAGAATCCTCATTGATTTCCACGATCCTTGAAACAGCAGATACCGGCATCTCCCTGCACATCTCCACAACCATTGCCTCAAAGTGCAGTGAGAAGCCTGATCCTTTTCTAGCCCATGGAAGATCAATGGTCTTCTTTCCATGTTCATTGCATTTTATCCTTGGTTCCCTTGCATGCACATATGTGGGATACTGGAATATATTGAGATGTCTCCATGTGCGTTCTTCTGTGTCGTATACACCATAAGGTATGCCACATACAGGACAGGGGAATTTTGATCCACTTGGGAAATCCATGAAGATATCAACCCTCTTTCCCTGATGGTCGAATTTTATTACCTTGATGACCCATGGATCTTCGAGACCTAGAAGTTTCCTGAAAAGTTCCTCAGATTTCACATAATGTAAATGAATGAGGGTTTATAACTTACCCCCGAAGAGTTAAAGAGATCCTCACTACTTTATTTTGCTATGCAGTGAAGTTATACAATAAAGTTATGACAAGTTTAATTTTTATATTGTCATTTGATCCGATACTGTGAAACTACTTGTAACTGGAAACCGCGGTTTTATCGGCTCTCATATTTATAGCTACTTTAATGGCAGTGATGTTGTTGGCTTTGATCTTAATGATGATTTACTGGATCAGAAATATGATGTAATTATTCACATGGCAGCTCGGGGGTTGATCAGGAAATCAATAGAAGCACCACTTCAGTATTTTGACGATGACCTGTCCTTAGTAATAAAGCTGCTGGAATTGGCAAGAAAATACGATAGTCTTTTTATCTTTCCAACCTCCGGCTCAACTGCGGAGCCAACAAACCCATATTCATTATCCAAGAAACATGCGGAGGAGTGGATAAGACTATACAATACACTCTATGGTTTAAAGTATTATATTCTTAGGTTTTTCAACATATATGGTGAAGGAGCAAGAAAGGGTGCTGTATATCTATTCACAAAAGCAGCATTATTTGGTGAAAAAGCAGTAGTTTATGGTGACGGTACCCATGTCAGAGACTTTCTTTATGTTGCCGACATTCCAAGGACGATTGATGATATGATCAAAAATAATTTCCCCAGCGGTGAATACGAAGTTGGATCAGGCATAGGTACATCTATAAATGAACTGATCTCAAAAGTGGAAATAGTGGTCAATAAGAAAATCGACAGAAAGTATGAGGATTATGTTCTTAAAGAGGCGGAAAGACTGGTAGCTAGAAATACAATAGTAAGAAATCCCACATCTCTTGAGGCTGGAATCGCGAAAGTGGCAGAATTCATAAAAAGAGATATCGATTAACTAGTGTAATGGAATGCTTAAGAGACCCGAATGTGGAAAATTAACATCCATCCATTGTTATTGTGGGTTCACCGACAAGAAGGTGATGATCCAACATATACAGGAATATACGCTCAAAGCCTTAACATCGAAATTTTTAGGGAATAGAATTATCTGACCACATAATTCTTCCATATTTTCAGCTATTTCTTGGCACAAAGATTTATTGGTATATATCCCTCATAGCAACTATTGAAAGAATAGGTAAAGAGAATTGCTGAAGATGAGAGAAGGAATGGAAACATTCCGCTGGGGGCAAACTTCTCAACGGAAATTATTACCATTTCTTATTGGAGGTATATACAATTTCTGCTTTTCGTTAAGATTAGAATTGCACGTGGATACCCCTCCACGATAATACTGAAAGCAATGGAAATGAACGGTTCCGGGAAGCTCATAAGCATAGATGCGCAAGATCATTTCTGAATATTAGGAAAAAATAACAATAATTGAGCGCATAGTCTCGAAATAAGTGAGGAAGAGGTTGTTCGTACAGCCTAGAGTGTTCGGTGAAATCCTCTCCACGATAAATGGTGGTTATAATATCTATTATCATGATTCTTCTCGTACAGAGGGGTGTCCGAGTAAAATTAAAAACCAGAAACAAATATTACTATTCTGAGGATTCAAGTTAGTGCTCATCAGTGTTGTGATCACGGCATATAACAGAAAAGAATATCTTTTAAGTGCCATAGAATCCGTATTGAACCAGACGTTAAGCAGGGAAAATTACGAAGTAATGGTGATAAAGAACTTTCTGGATGCCGATGTTGATACATATTGCAAGGAAAATTCAGTCCGGGTATTCAATACAGGAAATGTTGTTCAGGGTGAGTACATCTACTTAGGTATAACAGAATCAAAAGGTGAAATAATCGCTTTTTTGGATGATGATGATCTATATGAAGTGAATAAATTGTCATCTGTGTACGAGGCGTTTTCCGGATACACAGGGCTCATCTATTACAGAAATGATCTGTATATTCTCGATACACGAGGAAGTGATGTAACACAGTTGAAAGGTGAAAAAAAAGGTGGAATAGAAATTTTAGACAACAAAAATGTTCTGATAAAAGGAATCAGGACATTCAGGTGGAATATGAGCTGTATTGCAGTCAGGAAGCAAATATATCTTAAATTTCTCGATTATGTCAGAACAATAAACGCGGCACCTGATCTTTCGACATTTTACATGGCATTTGAAACTGGGGGACAGTTTGCCTGGGATCATCGAAGACTTACTGTATACAGACTGAATGAAAAATCCATGACAAATATCAAGGGAGAGCATAATGACGCACTTAGAGAATTCAACAGTCTTCTCCAATTGCGGAAATACCTAATAAAGAAAGAGGCCAAGATGGATTATGAAAAAACCATGTGTAAGATCAGGGCAATCTCGATCTGGGACGGAGCTTATGCTTCCAGACGTGAAATATTGAGCCTTCCAGTTAAGTTCATTCGATCCAGAATAAGAACAAGATATGATTTTTCCATTCTTGTCTTCGTTATTTTTATAGCTATGATAATGAACGTCTTTGGAATTGGTCATTTAAGAACCATACGGATAGCAGTCAATAAACTCTGGCATTATGAGAATAAGTATTCATGATTGGTTATTTAAAGTGGAAACAATATTTATCTTAATAACATCCGGTATTATTGGAACCTGAACTCACCGTACTAATTGCATCGCATAAAAGGGAGGACATGCTTGCTCAGGCTTTAGATTCATTGGAATTGCAAACAATCGATCATGAAAAATTTGAAGTCGTGATTGTTAAAGATTACGATATCCCTGGAGGATTACTAGAAGGCAGGTCTTTTTTGATACGTGTTTTTGACTCGGATATTCCGGATTTTTGGAAAAAGCACCTAGTTGGCGTTTCAAATGCTTCTGGGAAATATATATGCTTTCTTGACGACGATGACCTGTTTTCAAGGTTCAAACTTGAGAGAATCAGTGATCTCACAAAAATTGATAATGCAGATTTTATTGTTAATTCCAAGGTTTTTTTCAATGATGGTGATGTAGTTAATGATATTCAGTCTGTAAACAAGGACTTTCAACAGTTTTACGATCTAGGTACCAAGGTACCAAAGGACCTTTTTAAAAAGATCCCCTGGTATAATTGCAGTAGCATGACGATCAGTTCAGATATGGCAAAAAAACATGTTCATTTTATAGAGAACATAACCAAAGATATTGATACTTTCTGGTTTCTGGTAGGTCTGGAAAATGCAAGATCGATTGTGTATGACCAAAATGGACTTACCTTTTATAGAAGGCACCAGGGAGGAGTGAGCAGAAGTAATGATGTCCATAAATTATGCAATTATGCTGTAAGTGCCATTGCGAGCTTATCCACTATGAACAGCATTTTTTCCTCAAAGACTGCAAAAAAATTGATACAGTATAACACAAGTGAGTGGAAAGCTAAGGCAGTTTTGCTTGGTTGCATCAAATCCGGGAAACAAAAATTTCTCTCCATATTTTCTCTTCTACAATTTATTAACACATTTTCAAGGAAATGGATAACTGTACTGCTTGCTCTTCTGTTGATATCATTTATAAGTACAAGAATAGCTCAGGATGTGTATCCAAGATTCTATAAATAGAATCGCATACCTTAACGAAGAACATCATGGCAATTTCGTTATTTCTCACAGATAAGCTTGTAGATGTCAAGCATTTGTTTGGCAACCCTGGATGAACTGAATCTTTCTGCATAATCTATAAGAGCATCCGTGCTTTGGTTTCTGGTTGCAGCTTTAACCACAATCTCACTGTCTAACTCTTCTGGTGCAACGAAATTTGCTACAGGAGCAAAAAGCTCCTTGTATACCGGTATGGGATTCAATAAAACTGGAACGCCGCAGGAAAGTGCTTCTGCCACAATCAGACCGAACCCCTCATACTCAGACATGCTCATCAAAATATCTGAGTTCGAAAGGTAATTCAGAAGCTCTTCGTTTGATTTAGGCCCCAGGATGTGAACGTTGTTGAACCTTTTAGATAAAACCATGATGTCTTCATACTGAGAGGTCCAGCCTCTTGGACTGCCAATATGGTAAAATTCAATGTTACTATTTCCACCTATTTTACTGATTACAGCCTTTATGTTTTTTCTTGGATTGAAATCACTTATGGACAGTGCATGAATTTTTCCATCATTCGGGTAAGGATTATTTGGTGTTTTTTTAAAAAAATCTGTTCTTATGGGCGCAGGAACAACATGAATCTTATTCCCCGGCATGTGGAATAGATCAATTATCTTCTGTTTGGTGAACTTTGTCGTTACCACAATGTCATTAACTGTCAACGCTTTCCTGATAGAGATATAATGTCCAATGTTTTTCCTATCAAGAATTGATGGTTTTTTGCCTGATTGCAAAAACGGAATAACATCATGTATTGTCACAACATTTGTGCCTTTGACGACAGCGCTCGGGCTAACGGAGTGAATGATGTTGCCATTAACTCTGACAAACTTCCCATGAATCATTTGGGAAATCACACCAAATCTTGGTTTCCCTAAAATTGAAAATTCCAGTTTGTGCAGGTAATGAATAGATATATCCGATTCCAATTGGCTGAGACCATAAACAAGGTTATCCAGATATGTTTTTGTACCGGTTGAATACGTAAGTGCAGGTGCAACAAATGAAATTTTCACCGTTAGGCGAGATTCTGGCTATATTTAGGTATTTCTAGAAAATCCTCTTTAAACTGGTAATTTAATCAGTTAAAATTTTCGTATTCATATCATCTCCTTCTTATCACGAATACAACAGCAGCAATAACCGCAACTGCAACTACGGCACCGATTATACCATAAATCTCAGCGCTTGAGATCGTAGAAGGCTTTGAAATAGGTTTTAGGCTTATTATGAGATTCTTTGAACTTCCTGGACTGAGGGAGAAGTTGTAATAATACGATTTGTAACCTGTACTTGATGCCACAAAATAATACGTTCCGCTTGGAACGGAAAAGTTGAACGATCCTGTAGATGGCAAAGAGATGGTTTTGCCGTTTATCATGACCGTTGCGTTTACTGGAGATACCTTTCCTGTTATGTATGCCCAGTGGTAATAATCCACCATTTCCGTTACATTCTTGCCATTGATTACGACAGAGAAGTATCCTGTTGTGGTGTAATAATAGCTCAGATTTGTGACTGTGAATGTGTATGTGCCATTTGTAAGGCTGAATGTTATGCTTGCAGGCGAAAGCTTAGTCCCATGAACTCCTGAACCATTGACGTACCATGCAACTCCGGACGGAAGACCTGATTCTGTGAAGGTTACTTCGTAAACAACCTTGCTGAATGTAACCGATTCAGATACAGATGCACCGTTTACAGTTAAGGTTCCTGAAGATGTGGATGGTTCGTATATTTTATTCGATGTTGCTATGGTGTAAAAGTAAGAACCATTCACCAAGGAGAAAGAATATGATGATCCCGTGATAGAACCTGACTTCATGCTGTTTGACAGGTTAACATACCATGTCGATCCTGATTGGAGACCTGATTCTGTGAACGTGACTTCATATGTGACAGCA
>JAKAYH010000155.1 GCA_021826835.1 Thermoplasmata archaeon
ACAGCTTAGGAGGCTGTTGCCATATCCATGCTTGGCCACGCGCCCTTGGTTCCCAAAATGCATAATGGTATATTTCATTATCTGAACACTTTATTCTGAGTAAAACACCTAATCATAGTAACTATAGATTAAACTTAGGAACGCACTTGCGCCACAATTCCATGTGCCTGAAAGATAATCATCCAATGTTTTTTTTCTTATCCTCACATTAATATTGAATACTTACCTTCTAATTTACTATTCTTCGACAAATACAAGAAGAATTTTTATGCTTGTCCTTAAACTTAAATTTCACATTAATTAAGTTATTGAAACATTATTTTGAATTAAAGTAAATATAATTAGCATATGCAATTACTGAAACAATAGAGCAAAGTTGGAAATTAATATGGGATTGAATTACACAAACTCAATTAAATTTAAATTCATAGAAAATTATTTCACATTGATCAAATTACTTGTAAATTTCTGAGCTGTACTATTTGGAGATGTTTTAAAATGATAGTTCTACAAACTCAATCGCATTTCGACCTCACCAGTCGTTGTAAATCCAGTTATTTTGTAAAAATAAGAATTTTCAGGTTTGCAAGTTAATACAATTTTGTAACAACCGTCATCTTTCGCAATCTCTATTAATCTCAAAATCATTTCAACTCCTATCCCGCATCCTCTCATCTCTTCCTTAGTTACCACATTTTCAATATGGGCGTAAGGATGACCATCATGAGACAAATTATTTTGTATAAGAAGTGTAGACGTACCAACTATATCCCCATGATATTCTGCAACTATTAGGTGAACGTTTCCATCTTGAATTATTAGCTCTAATTGGCTTCTTATTTTTTCGGTAATTTCAGTATTCTTTGCGTAAGGATTTAGTTCACCAAGGAGTAATACAATTTCATATAAATCAATCATTTTTGCATGGCGAATTTCGAGTTCCTCTTTATGAAAACTGTTCTCATCTTCTAAATCTTTCAGTCTGTTTATACCTTTCCAGAATTCAAGTTGTTTGTATAAAAGAGGATGTCCGCTTTTGTAAAGTAAATTTACCGCATCCGTCAAGTACAATTCGCCATTTTTTTGATTTGGTAATATCAAATTATATACTTTAAAAAATTCTTTTGGCATTACGTAAATTCCACTATTCGCTATTCCATGACCGGAAAGTTTCTTTTCAATTACCATCTCAGCGTAACCCGCGTTATCCAGTTTTATTGAGCCAAATTCTTTTAATTGTTCGGTTTCGAATCCAAAAATTAATGGAGTATCTAATTTTAAAGAGTCAATCATATTGAAATCAGATAAATCGTCTCCCATCAGTACCAAAAAATTTTCCTCTGTTACGAACTCCTTAGATGAAAATAATGCATTTGCAGTACCTTTTGCCTCATTCTGAAAGCAATAAGTTATGTTATAGTGATTTAAAATCGCTCTAAATTGAGTTTCGTCTTTTCTATTTATCACTATTCCTATTTCTAAACCTGCTTGAAATAATTTTTTGACGATTCTTTCAATGATCGTGGTACCACGAACATTAAGTAAGGGTTTTGGAGTTGATAAAACATAATTATCATTAGTTCCTTCCTTTATTCTCTTTCCATTTCCTGCGGCGAGAATTACAGCTTGCTTAATCATGTTCTATCACATCCTGTGCTTCTTTTTTTGCAATTTTCATATATTTTTTCATGGAACTTGCATCTTTTCCTTCTGCCATTACTCTAATAATGTTAGACGTATTTGAACTTCTTATAAGATAGCTTCCATCGGTATAAATCACTTTAATTCCATCTATCTCAAGAATTTGTTTCTCTTTTTCCTTAACATTTTTTATTATTTTATCCATAAAAGTAAATTTCATATTGTCTGGAACTTCAAAGGAAATAGTTTCATAGTAAAATTTTGGAATATTTTTAGATATGAACTCATTAATAGGCGCATCAAGATTAGATATAAATTCAAGGAGTTTTAGGCTGGCATAAATTGCATCATCCCTATATTCTGTGTCTTTCATTGCTATATGTCCACTAAATTGTGCTGCAAATAATGATTTATTTTGTAATGCCATAGAAGAACAGAAATTATGCCCGACTCTGCTAATTAAAGGAGTGAATCCAATTCTTTCAATATATTCTAATAAAGATGTAGGACAAGTAACATCTAAAACAATTGAACCATTTTTATTATACAGAGATAGTATTTTTGAAAATATTGCAATTAGAATTATCCCATCGGGATACATTTTTCCGGTTTGATCCACAAATGCTATCCTATCTCCATCTGAATCATACATTATTCCAATCTCTGAACCAGTTTCGATTACATATTCACTTAGTTTTTTCATTGATTGATAACTTGGTTCGACATCATGTGAGGGTATTTCAAGAATTTCGTCGTTAATAAAGTTTGAATTTATTCCAAACTTATTAAACAATTTAGGCAAAAACAATGATGGAACACTATTTGAAGTGTCTAGCGCTACTGCAAAATTATTTCTAATGTGACTTATTCTTTTTTTAAAGGTGTCATAATAATCGTCTAAAATATTCGTATACTCTGTTTGGAAACCTTTTTTGTATATAATTTTTTTATCTTCTAGATAGTGGAGACCAATTTGATCCAATCCAGTTCCTTCGGAAATTACTTGTCCATATCTGTCACAAAATTTAAAACCATTCCATTCATGCGGAAGATGAGATGCAGTAATCATGACTCCTGCAATGCTATCAGTCTTTACTGCAGAAAAATAAAGAATCGGTGAAGGAACCATCCCTAAATTTAGAACATTACAACCAAAATCTTGCAATCCAGAAATAAGAGAATCAGATAGAGTTTTACTACCTTTTCTTGTGTCTCTTCCAACATTTACTACCCCATTATTTCCAAGGTAACAACCAAAAGCCTTTCCTATTTTGTAAGCTACATCCTCTGTAATTTCATCTCCATAAATTCCTCGAATGTCATATGATCGGAAGAATGAGGGGAGTTTTATAGGCAAGTCGCTCATCTTACAGTCACCGATTTTGCAAGATTTCTTGGCATGTCTGGATTAATGTTTTTAAAAATTGCAATCTCATATGATAATAATTGAATGGACAAAATAATGGGCATAAATGAGAATTCTCCCAAATTAAGCACCCTAATAAATTTATCAAAAAGTTCATTGTTTTGTGGTGATATTCCTATTATTTTTGCTCCTCTTGCTTTGAGTTCTTGTATATTCATAAGTGATTCATTAATCGTATCTTTTGTCAGAAGCGCAATTACCCACGTATTTTTATCTATTAGAGAAATTGTGCCGTGCTTTAAACCTGATAAATCAAGTGCCTCTGCATGGATATATGTGCATTCCTTAAGTTTGAGCGCTCCTTCTAGAGAATATATATAACATTTATTTCTACCTGCTATGAATAAATTTTCCATTTTATGAATTATTTCTGCGGCAGATCCTATTGCCTTTAAAACAGATGGAACCAAAAAATTGTAAAGTTCATTATTCGCGATCAAAAGCTCTTTTTCTGTAGCAGAAATTGAATTGTTCACTATTCCGGCTAATATGTTTAATATTAATAGGGTACTTGTAAACGATTTTGTAGACGGAACCGCTTTTTCCACTCCCACTCTCATTTTCAGCAACACGTTCACATTTCTCGCTATTGAGGATGATGGAACATTAATAATACCAATTTTTTTGATTTTAGTAAATTTATTAAGGCCGGATATTAAATCAGCCGTTTCTCCACTTTGAGAAATCACTATGAATACACTTTTATCATCAATTAATTTTGAATAATCAACAATTTCTTCTCCATTTATGGCTATAGCTTGTATTCCTTGTGCGATAAAAAGTTTTGCGCCATACATTGCTGCATGGTATGAAGACCCACTGCCAATTAAAAAAATTCTGTTACAGTTCTTTATCAAATTAGCTGCCTCATAATACTCATCATATCTTACTGTTTCAAAACTTTTCCAAATCCTTGGCTGTTCAAATATTTCCTTTTCCATAAAATATTTATGATTTCCTTTTTCCATAATTTGTGGGTTCATTTCAACGTTTACAATTGGATGATCAGAGTCGTTTCCCAAAGAATTAATTATTTTATATTCATTTTTAGAGAAAGAAATAATGTCTCCATCATGTAGAAAAATAAAACTTTTGGTGAAATTAATTAGAGAAGGGACATCACTCGAAATGAAAATCCCATTTTTTCCAAGACCGATCAATAATGGACTTCCATTCTTATATGCAACCATATAAGGAAAATCTGCATTCATTACAACAAAGGACGATAGCCCATTAATTTTACTTGCAACAAGCTTAACAGATTCTAATAAATTTAAATCTTTTTTCAAATAATCTTCAATAAGGTGAGAAAGAATTTCAGTATCAGTTTCTGATTTAAAGGTGTGTGTTTTTAAATTCTTCTTTAATTGAGCCCAATTTTCTATGATACCGTTATGAACAACAGCTATTTTTCCAGTACAATCCGTATGTGGATGTGAATTTCTCTTCTCAATTCCCCCATGGGTTGCCCATCTAGTATGAAACATTGCTCTATTAGACTGCATTTCTTCAATTGAGTATTTATAAAGAACTTCTTCTATTTTACCCACATCCTTATAAATATTTATTTTCCCTTCCTGGTAAAGAGCACATCCAAAGCTGTCATATCCTCTATATTCAAGCGATTTTATGCCTTTGATTAAGTAACTAATAGAATTATCTGAGCCAATATAACAGATTATTCCACACATATTTATAAAGGATTAAAAAAACAGTATAATACCTTTCTTATTTGACGGAATATATTCTTATTTTAATGGTTAAACTCTAACTTCGGCATTTTTGCATAATATATTTTCAGATTCCCTATATTCTGCTGGATTTGATGCAAAGATTATTATATTTGCATATTATGTATATACATATCATGACACATCCAGAATGGGTTCTGAAATTCAAGACAAAGGGGACTCTGGTGATGAGAAGAGGAGATCGGTACTATCTTTACAGGATATCCAGCCACTGGAACAGGGAGAAGAAAAGATCCCAGCTCAGCACCGATGAGTATCTGGGAAGGATCACTCCAGAGGGCCTCATTGAACCGAAGGCAAAGAGGATCATGCGCCGATACGATCAGATCAAAGTGAAGGAATACGGCTCAACATTCCTGATCAACCATGTCTCCCGTGACATCATGGATGAACTGAAGAGGCACTTCCCCGAATGGAAGGAGATCTTTGCATTCGCATGCATGAGGCTGCTGCACCAATCATCCATGAAAAACATTGAATTCCACTACATCACGTCATACATGCCCGAGATGCTCGGAGACGTGCATGTTTCCCCGGATGTCCTTGGGCCCATGATCCGGAGGATTGGCATGGATCGTGCAGCCATGACAGGGTTCATGAAATCCCTCATGAAGGATGACAGGTATCTGGCAGTCGATCTCACGCATGTGATATCAATGAGTGAGGGATTCATGTCTGCAATCCTGGGGCACAACAGCGTGGATGAGTTCCTTCCCCAGGTGCAGATCCTGTTCCTCTTCTCCCTTGATCATGAGATACCTGCATATTTCCATATACTCCCAGGTTCGGTGAACAGCGTGGCATCCCTGAAACTCTCCATGGAGGAATCCGGTGCAGGTAGAATCGTGCTGGTTGCCGATACCGGGTTCTATTCCTCATCCAACATATCTGCACTTGATTCCATGGGAGTTTTCTACATCATTCCGATCAAACGGAATTCCAGGCTCATCCATTACGGTACTAGTGGAGAGAGGCACTTCATGTTCCAGAATCATCCCATATTCTACATGAAGTATACGGGTGGAGGCCATACCATGTATACATTCAGGAATGATTTCCTGAAGGCCGAGGAGGAGAAAGACTTCCTGGCCAGATCAGGATCCCAGGCAAGATTCCCAGCCATAAGGGAACGCATGGGAACCATATCAGTGATCACTAACCTGAAAGTCTCCGGCGAGATCGTTTATGATATGCTCAAGTCCCGTGCCGAGATCGAACA
>JAKAYH010000156.1 GCA_021826835.1 Thermoplasmata archaeon
AACTATTCCTAGTTGATCAAATGTTATTCCTTGAATCTCAGTACGGTTTATGCAACTGCTATGACTATCGATTATAACGATGTTTCCTGTACCATTACTAGTTTTAGGTTTCACACTGCGTATGAATGAGTGTTTTTCAGCCACAGGATCAGAACTTATTTTAATAGGAAGTATTATCCTGCTTTTCTTTGTATTAGCCTTTAGAAAGTTTCCGTAGAGTGTGTTGCCAGGATAAATGTTGCTATTAACGGTAATATATATGATGCTAAGATTCATTCTTCCGGTGACGGCAGATGCGTTATTTCGTCTAAAATTGATTAAGTACAGGTAGCTTAACTCATAACTCGGAATATTTAGCTTTGATTCCGGTGCTTCAATTGTTGATCTGACAAAATGACTGATTTTATCATTGAATGAGTGGATATATACTAGGACTCTGTTTATAATTAAGGTATAACTATTAACAGAATTAAAATTTAGGAAACCTGATTTGGAATCCGATTTGAGATTACTTTGACAATTCTTCTTTATGGGTAATTGATCAATAACGCAAACAAAAATTCCGTTTAACGTCGATAAGCTAAATTTGAGGTCAAGAAAACTTGTCACTACAATCAGTACTAACAACGGAAATCACCTTCTTTTTCTTATGAATGTATATGCAGACACGATTGCAATAACCAGTATCAGCCCTCCAGTCATGCCATACAATTCAATATTCGATATCCTAGCCGCTGGAGACGGCTTCTTTATGGGAAGGAACGTGATAGTTTTTGATACACCGTTACCGCTGACAGAGATTAGACCTGATTTTATCGAAACGGAATAACCAGATACATTACTTACAGTGTATGAATAGGTTCCGTTGATCTCAGTGAATGTGATTGTACCTGCCTTAGACGATTCGTTTGTTCCGCTCAAGTTCACATACCATGATCCGCCAGAAGGAAGACCTGTTTCTGTGAATGTTACTGTATACAAGACTTTGGAGAATGAAATGGATGCTGACACTGGTCCGCTATTAACAGTGAAGGAGCCTAAATGTGTGGTAGCGGAATACTTCTTGTTGGATGATGCTATTGAGTATGAATACGTTCCATTTGTCTCCTTGAAAGAGACTGTGTTAGATATTGATGAAAATGTTTGGCCATTAGTCAGATTGACGTACCATGATCCGCCAGAAGGAAGACCTGTTTCTGTGAATGTTACATTATAATGAGATGGGACAGAATTTCCTTCTGGAATATTTGTGGATGTAATGTTTATTGTGAAACTACCAGTTGAATTTGTCACATGTTCAACCAGTATTATACCTGAATACACATCAAAATATAAATTTACAGATTGCCCATTATGTGAAAAATTTAATTTATCTGCGAGAAATACACCGCTTAGAGTATTGACTCTTACTGATGTAGTGACATTCAAACCATATGGGGCTGTAACATTGTTCAGTTGAGATATCAAGCTCTTACCAAGCCAGAAAGAGAAACTATTCCAGTTAATATATTCTGTACTGTTTTTCGGTATACCAGAAGTTTGATTCGTTAATACCATTCTCAATGCAACAGTATCATTACTCAAATTGACATCAATCACCTCTGCTTTAAGAACCGTTTGAGAAATATCACCTTTAAGGTCAAAGATGACGTTGTAAATTGCATAAGCTCCATCGAAAGCCCACACAGGTGGAGATGTTGTTATTAAAGTGAATACAATCTCCTGTGATATGCTTGTATTAACGACAGTAAAAGTTCCGGATGATGGGGAGGATGTATACCCATTTACACTACTTACGATGAATGAATATGTCTCATTGTTTGGCACCACGAAAGTTATTGTGCTAGAAGTAGATGATTCCGTAGTTCCTTTAACTGTTACAGACCATGATGTTCCAGATGGGAGACCGCTTTCAGTGAAATTCAAATAATAATATCCATTCGGTAAGGAGGAAGAAAATGTTACCTTGATTGGCGAAACATTTTTACCAGATACCTGCACAGAACCATTGAGAGGATGGACGTAATATCCGGTCACCGACGTACCAAAGCTGTAATGCCAGGTCCCGTTAAATTCCGGTAAAGAATAGTTTGCCGTTGTCGCATAATATGTATAAAAAACATGGCTGCTCTCCATAGACGTATTTGCAATGTTTATGCTCCACGAAGCGCCTGCAGGCAAGCCTGATTCTGTGAAGTTAATATAATAAGTCTTATAGAATTGGACGTTTACCGTCTCCGGTGCTCCTTTAATTCCCAATATTGCACCCGATGAATCGGAATTGTTCATGTATGCATTGTAACCACGAACGGAAAGGGAAACAGCTGATGTAATCCATGTTCCGTTGACAAGTCCAAATACGATCCTACTACTGGAGGAAGAATTAAATGAAATTACATCGTTATAGCTAAAGTCCACTAAAGTCAGCATCCATTCCTTTCCCGACGGAAGACCTTTTTCGTTAAAAGTTACATTGTAAGTTTTGTTAAAGTAAACATTATAGGTTAAATTACCCCCATTAATAGTCACAGCATCTGGCCTTTGATTTGGTGAGGTCATGGTTATATTATCGGCATATCCTACGCTGGCAGGGGTAAAAGAATAATTACCATTCGCCAATTTGAATTGGATTATGGAGGAAACTGAACTATTTTTCATGGATATGAATTCGTTTGAACCAATCGCTCCACTTAGGCTAACATTCCAGGAGTGACCGGCAGGAAGTCCCACTTCATTCATGGTGAGTACATAATCTCCAGCTGCATTCGGTGAATACAAGTAACTTCGGTGCGAAGCTGAACTCTGATTGAGATGATTATCTGTCAACGTGAATGATGCACTTATAAGTGCAATAACAACAATAAAAAATACGCAATTAAATCCCAACATTTTTATGCGATCCTTTCTATTTTTCATAAAAAAGGAATCTCGTGTATAGATATTATGTATTATGATACTAAAAGTGCTGGATTGTGACAAAAATTATCAAAGGAAATTCCACTATGGGTCTTGTCCATATATCATCGCATAATGATCGATTATGACACTGTTACCTGTGTTTGAGCCATATTCACTCTTACAACATTTATTGCTTTGATCAACTGATATTCGCTACCAGTAAACTTATTTTCAAATTCCAGTATATCTTACAAACGGGTTGTTATATGATCCATTTCTGTATGTTAACATGCTTGCAGGATCAATCTCTTTCGCAGTTGCAATCAGTTGATCAACAGTATAGAAATTTTCAGCATAAAAAATGAAAAAGGAAAATCTTGACCAGTTTTTATACAATAGCAATCTTTCGTGAAGAAATTTAATATCGCTTATAACCGGAAGCCATTTTTGGTAATTTCCCGTCATAATAATGCTGGGTAAAAGAATGCCTTTGGCCAAACTTGTATCAAGCGAAACCTCTTCAAAGATCACTCCCTTTACAAGCATATTTTCAATCTTTCTGCGAACTGTGCGGGCAGGAACTCCAAGTATATGTGCAATCTTAGTTATGCTCATTGTCATAGGGTCCTGATACAGAACGATGTTTAGAATGGAATGCTCATTATAAGATACCAATTTTTCCTTTTGCGGAAATTCTTTTATAATTTCCACAAGTTCCACTTTGTGGCCTAGAGTTTTTTCAACTCCGATTAATTGCTTTTTCATCTCCAAATCATCCCGTGCAATCAAAGATATGCTGGAAAACTCTTTTTCCACAGTTAGATCACTTTTGGAGTTTGCAGGGTTAGACAGTTTAATTATACCAAAAATAATACGTTCCACAAATGGAAATTCAGAAAAGTGACCTAAAATTTCTCTAGCAAAATCATTTCCTCCCCTGGTCAAAAGGAAGTAGCGATTCCAAGGCATAAACCTGCTGTCTGCATAAAACTTTACTCCTCGAATTATTCCCGATTCGAACATGCTGTTTAACCTGCTTTTAACAACCCTCGGATGTACACTAAACTCTTTTGCCATTTTGTAGATCGATGGTTTGTTTGTATACCGCGAAACACCACTGGTCGGCCATTGGAATTTTCGTATAATATCCTTTGATAGATCATCAAGTGGCAATTCACCGCACGTCCTAAATAACATCTACGGGTAACGATCGATCTGATCCACCCATTAATGCCAATGCACTATTTTCTACTTCTATTTATCGGTTTCTGTTATGGATATGCATTGATGGTATTCTATGGTATAGTAATAAATGCAACTAACATATTTAGCAAGAAAGGCATTGATGAAATATACAGTGCTACAAAACTGTTATCAGGATATCAGACAGGTTCATACCCTTGCACATCATTGAAGGGATTTTCCTCTCAAAAATTTAACTGAATATGCTGAAGATCAGTTATCATCAATGGTCATGAAAGACAGTGATATTGAAAGAATAGTGACAATTCCTAGAACAAACGTTTATTTTTAAGCCCAAGGGAAAACGTGAGTTAATTCTGTCTTTTCTTCACATCAATTATATTGTAATACAGCATCAATAGAATTGCTGAAGTTAGAAATCCGACCGACCAGAACACCGTCAGCAGCAGATACGAGGATATAATAAAGGACAACTTTATAAATAACAGAGAGAAGGAAATAGTTGTCAGTAATTGTATCGTTGCTTTGTGCACTGTTCTGTCGTAGAATTTTCCATATATTACACCGCCTGCAATCCCTGTAATGAAATAAATGGAAAGTGCAATTCCAGTGTTGACTTGTGTAAATAGATGTGACTTTTCGGAATAATAAATGAAGAACTGCCCAATAACTGTTTTAGATAATGGGGCTAGTGAGAATGAAAAAACGAGCATCCACATTTTACTATCTCTGACTAAATCTAAAGCATTTTTAGTGTTAATATTTGGCACCATTTCTAATTAAGTTTTCTCAGCATATACAATTAGAAGAATGGAACACATCAAGGATAAAATCCCGTGGAAAACATAGAGATACCTATCATAAGCCGGATCACGCAATACTCACAGCACTATGCTTATCCCAGAACTAACACTGAATAAGGCATTATCATAACTCATCTGCCGTGAGGTCCGACCTGTATTTTCACCAGAAGGAAGAGACAGAACTAGGGAACAGAACAGTGCACTTCGAATTCCAGGAAAAACTCTTGTAAAAAATAGTTGTAAAAATGAGTTAGAAATGCCTGAAACAATGGAAAATGCACCAATCAATGCGATTCCTATTATGGCCAGAAATATTAGAGATATTCACAGAGCAATCAACCCCCAATAAGCCGGAATGGCACCAGTTCCATGCAAAAAGCTGAGGCAGTCAGACCAAGGTAAAATGGAGAAACATTTATCTGGTTCTTAACGAATAAGGGCGGGGGCAATGGTAACCCAGTTAGATGCGTATACCAGTCGAGAAGCGTACGTTGCTAGGAAAGACTTATCATGATCGACTAAAGATCTCTTTTCCCCATAGTTTAGTATGATTTTAAACTTAAACTATACTGTAACGTATATTTCAGAATAATCTTCTATGCATTTTTTCTATGAGTCTTTTCTTTCTTTTACAAGTCTGTTCATTACTCTAATTTTCTAAATCGTAATTATAAGTGAAATATTATTGTTGGAAACTTTGGAAAAAATATTACCCAAGTTAAAAAGGTTACTATAATGATTTTTTACGCACTACAAATCTTTGTATAGGTTATTCACAGATTTTTCCATTATGGTTCATATTCACTTTAATCATCATAAAGCAACGTAACTGTAGCAATTTGAAATTTTACATTTGAATTGTATTTATCCAATGATGTCATTATATCTTATGAACCAACTGAATGGGAGAGACTTAAGAAATCTCCACTTTAAATGGAGTAGGAACAACGCCCCTGCATTCCATGTGAGAGAAGGAGAAGAGTTTGAAGTGATTATTCCGGATTCGTCAACAATGCAGATAAGCAGGACCTCTACTCTTTCCCAGATGAGATCAATAGACTCCTCACTCTTCGATGGGGCAGTTGGTCCCATATATGTAGAAGGTGCAAATCCCGGAGACAGCATTG
>JAKAYH010000157.1 GCA_021826835.1 Thermoplasmata archaeon
AGATCTGTAATTGATGAACTCATGACAATGAGGTATATACACAACAATGAGAATGTTGTATTCCTGGGACCACCAGGTGTTGGAAAGACTCATCTATCAATTGCAATGGGAATGGGTCAATCATGTCAGATATACCTGCATATTACATATCAGCAGTGAAGCTTGTGCAGACCTTGAAGAAAGATTATGATCTCAAGAGACTTGAATATCGCATAAAGACATATTCAAGATTCAAATTGATGATAGTGGATGAGATTGGATATCTTCCATTGACAAGGGAAGAATCAAACCTGTTCTTCCAGTTTATTTCTTCAAGACATGAAAAGAGATCAACCATCATTTGGAATAAAATTAATGCGTTTCTCTCATCGTATTAAATGGTATGTGTTCTGACCTGAACGCTTGTAGGCAAAGTATACCATCAATAATAGTAGTGCGCCCAAAACTAATAAATATTTCATACTAACGCAATACATACATTTGAAAATCCCGAATAAATTGTCTATAAACATAATTAAGTTCTTGTGTACCAGCAAACAGATTTATAGAAAGCAGTTTAATTGCGTGTTCCAGGATGTACTAATAAAAATAAGATGTAACGTCACGGCATATATTACAAAATTGATAATCGCGATATATTAATATTGACAATTGTAATACAGGAAAATAACTGGAAAATAAAAGAGATAGGTAAATATTCTCTAGAAATCAGTGAGTTAAGGTCTTGAAGAAATAATGGCGTTATTCAATATTTCATATTCAGGATTATAGTTGAATTATAATAATAAGTTTTAAGCAGAAAAGAGGTTATATATGTTTCAACGAATGCTCCGAGGAGAATCAATATGACTGAGATTAAAAATAGCTTCAGCATTTCAATGGATGTGATTACTATCTTTTTGGCAATGTAAGTGGAATCCATGTTTGCAAAATACCCCTGAATAATACTAAAAAAGAAATCCATAATTAGAGCACCAGTTGCAATCCCAAAGCAATACCCTATACTTTCAATAAAAAAATGCGGGGCCACACCATATAAAACAAAAGAAGGTAACGAATGAAAGGAGCCACCGATTAAAAGCGCAGATAGATAAGAATTTCCCATTAACGTTATAACATCCAGGAATAGAAATACGATCCCTCCAAGCACATACTTATAGAGATCAATTGAGAGGTTGCCTGTAAAAATTGATCTCAACTGTGTTAATGTAGGGCTATAAACAAAATTAGAGCTTCGTGGAGGGGATGGATTTAATGGAGACAGGTTGAATATTCCTATATCGATAAGCATTATTGTAAAGGAAATAAAATAAAGGCCTATTGAACCGTATAAAATATGTCTTGTTACCCCTGCTTTGCCATATCTTACAGTCGTCTCCCCAAAATGTTTTTCAAGTATTGTTCTAGAGTATCTCCCATTGAAGGCGAAAACACCATTTATTAACTGTATCGGAGGGATTGATTTAACCAGTGCTGATAATATATTATCCATGATAGTTTTTTTATGTTGCCCCTCTTTTTTATCTTGAAGTTTTACCGATTTTATTCCACATATTTTTTTCCCAATACTTTTTCCAGTTACTGACTCAACAAAAAAATAGATGATTGAAACCAGAATGTAAAAAAATAATGAATAAAATAATATCTTATCTGAATACGCTGGAAATAAGGGGCTGAGAACAAAATAATAACGGAAAAATGCAACCAAGAAAATTGGAGTTAATTTTTCAAATACGACAATGAGAGAAGAAATACCTAAAATAACAATACAGTCAATGAGGTAAGAAATGTATCTTAGAGATAACTCCGATACATTTAGCCTATTGTTCTCATTATCTTTGTTGACTTTCATTTTTTCTCTTCAATTTTTCATATTTCCTCTTAAAAAACAATACCTCATATGTGAAGGCAAATATCAAGAACCATATCCCAATATAAAATATCACAAATGCCTGAACAAAATTATTTCCCTGAGCCAGAAAATAGGAGGGAAACAAAGATATAATCGCACCAGGTACCACTTCTAAGATTACCCTTCTTTTCTTTTCAGCATCCATGGAAAGATCAATGCAAACATATATTTAACAGTTAGTGTTGAACTGGCAAATAGACGCCTGCGCTTAAATAATGGAACACACCCTTTAAAATTATTCAGGTATTCAAAGAGAGAAAATTGAGGGAAAGAAAACGGAAAGAAGAAAATTTTTATATTGCAAAAATAAATAAGTTGAAGTAATTATGTTCGTATATAAAATCGAATTTGGGAGGGAATGATTCATAATGAACCTTTTATCGTATATCATTGGTTCGTGTGTTTTTTTTGTATTTTTTGATGTGTTGTTTTTAGCTTGTGCAATTTCTATCCCCATAATGAAAAATATAAAGACAAGGAATAAACCTGATGAGAATAAAAACATACAAGATAACCATTTTCTCCTTGAAAGAACTATTTCTGGTTTAATTCTGATCTTAATGGTTATTGCTATTTATTTTATATTAATCACTTTTGACTCCTCTGCCATACAAGTTCGTGGGAATTTCACCAAAGCATTCTCTGGACCTTACTTTCACATTTTAATTTACCTCATTGCCTTTTTTGTATATTCCTTGTTTTCCCTGACAATTTTGCCTCTCGATCAGAGGCTGGCCGTAGGTAAAACGTTTATCTTTGCAGTGGGTCTTGCGCTGACAGCTTCCCTTGAATTTAACAATCCAGCAGCTAATTCTCCCTATATCTGGACCTATACATTTGTATCCGCTGCTGCCCTCACATCTATCCTGATACGGAGTTCAAAAATTTTAACAAATCGCAATACCAAATACAGGATAACCATGGCCTTTGGAACAAGTATGCTGCCTACCATCATGCCAGGCACATTATTAATTGTACAGAGAGACTATCCTGTAAAGAACATTAAGGAGGGTGACATAATTGAATACATTAGTTCCATGCGCTATTCCCTCAGGAGGGTAGTTCACAGGGTTGTTAAAATTAATCCTTATTCTTTAATAGTTAAGGGCGATAATAATGAAAGCCCTGATCCTGAAATATCTACCAGAAGAATCACAGGTGTGGTCATAGGAGAGATAGATAAAGTTACAAAGGAAATTCATCCTTTCAAAGACGATGTAAATTCAGACACCTTTGATACGATGATGAATAATAAAGGTGAGCTGAGCTATGGGGGAAATCTATTTATTTCTCGACTTTCGATCTTTACAGTGATTTCAATTTTGATTACAACTATCCTAGTGCTTGCATGATTAAATAACCGATATTTATATATGAGGTTGACAGGTTATATTATTCCAAGGAAATCCAAACCCATAGTATTATCTGATGAAGACAGAGAATTAGTTGAAAAACTCCAGCGGGGCAGAAGACGGAGAAAAGGCTTGCATTTAGAGCTTCCATAATACTTGCCTGCCCATCCGGAAAGATGGTCAGGGATATTCCCTCTTATCTTCATACTATACCCAATACTGTCATGCAGTGGAGGGATCGTTATCTGGGAAACGGTATTAAAGGACTGTATGACGGGACGAGGACGGGAAAGCCAAAGAAACATCCAGCAGATCTCAAGGTTCAGATAGTGAATCTTCTTCTATGAAAAAAGTTTATCTGACATGGAACTAATATTATGATTCTTAATGATATTTATGATATCGATTACGTACCTTGATACGTTCGGACGTATGGATCTCATGCGCATGGATTCTATTTTCTTCTCTGTCAGACTTCCTATCTCATCGTATAAAGCGATACGCTTTGATAGCATCGTCCATATGGTTTCAGCAAGCATTCTAGCTATCGCAACAATAGCACGATGCTTTCCTAACCGCCTTACGAGTTTTAGATACTTTATCACCATGTGCGCAGCGTTCACAAGCACGAATCTTAGCATTGAGGGACCATTCTTAGATATGTGACCCCTTTGATCTCTAGACCCTGATTGGGTCTGCCTCGGGACAAGAGCAGAGTACGAAGCAAGCTTTTCCTTGCTGTCGAATCTGTGAATGTTATCTATTTCTGATATTATAGCTGCTGCGGAATAAACTTTTATTCAAGGAATGGTCATGAGCAGTTTGGCCTCTTCGTTGTTGTTTGATATCCTCCCTATTTCATCCTCAATCATCTGGCCTTCTTCTGTTCAGTTCGATTATCTTCTCGAGCATATCCGACATGACTATATTCTCAGCTGTAGTCATTCTGGATATGGCCTCCTCGATCTTCCTCATGCGCCTCTTTCCAAATATATCGCTTTCATCTATAGCGATTACATGCATTGCAAGTATCCCATGGATCATGTAATTTATGGCTGTTGATTCTTCGCCCAGTGATCTCCTGTACCTTACAGGTGTCTTTGGATCATCCGTTTCCCTTGAAGATATGTGCACCTCCGGAAGTTCTCCGATCCTGAGGAGCTTTGCGAGTTTGTACGATTCTTCATGATCGTTCTTCTTCACCGATCTGAATATAAGCGCAAGTTTGGATGGATCCGCAAGATGGACTGAAAAACAGTTATCTCTGAGGATACATGCATTGTACTTTCCAGATGTTGATGTTTCCAATGCGATCTCAACTTCACATGTTCGGTACCTCTGGATAAACTCTTTCCAGGATTCATGGCAGTTTACTATCTCATATCTTTCCTCTATCTCTCCATTTTCATTCATTTCCGTAACGTATACAGTACACGTTTATGTACGTCCAAAACCCATATAGATTCCGATCACCTCCTATCTTGGGTGAGAGTTCAGAGTCGGAGATAACTCGACAGTCTTCTATTCACCCCTGTTTCAGGGTATTATGTCGAGGCGAAGGGTAGCCAATCTCAGATACGACCTCACAGGTCAGGACACTATCAGGCTGCCACTCCAACTCTCACGCTGGCATCGTCATGTCAACGCGGTCAGAAAACTTTTTTCATGACATCTTAAAAGAAAAGATCCTCCACATGGGCATGCAGTTTGGAATGGTCCCTATTCTACTTCCCTAACTCTTTCCCATAAATGGTGGTAAGAGACGACTCGAACCCATGATTATTCTTTTCATTTTTTCAGGATCACTTTTCAGATTGTTCATTGTGAGAGTAACCTTACTCTTCAGATCATTCAGGTTAGCAGGACAGAAATTTGGAAGTTCCTGATATTTCAGGGCATTCCACACATATTCATCCGGGTTGAGTTCAGGAGAATATGCAGGAATTCTCCCTGTAATCAATCTGTCGTTGTGTGTTTCCAGAAAATCCTTCACGATCCTGCTTCTGTGTATTGTTATATTATCCCAGAACATGTAAAGGAATCCATGTATTTCTGAGAGAAGCTGTTCCAGGAATCTGATTGTATCATTACTATCCATGCTTCCTTCTTTAATCATGAAATATAAATTTCCGTCATGTGTTACGGGGGATGTTACTGATATACGATCCCTGTTCTCCTTCGTCTTGATTCTTGGCCTCCTGCCCTTCTGGGACCATGTCTTCCTCACATTGGGCCTTCTCTGTACTCCCGATCCATTCTGGAACAGAATTATTGCATTCTTCTCATCTGCCTCTTTCACATATTCAGGATAATTCTTTTCAAGCCACTCCATCAGTATTCTTCTCTATAGTAAGAGCAACCTGAATCTGTGCTGAATAACCGAGATTTTTCAAAACACGCCGGATATGTGTTGTGTTGTACTCAACATCAAGTTTTTTCTCTATGACTTCAGATATTCTCTTCAGCTTCTCATTCTGAACCTTTGTCAGTTTCCCCCTGGAACCTGGATGCTTCCTTTCATGCCAGTCTCTATTCTGTTCAAGTTTGACTGCCCAGTTTTACACTGTCCTTCGATTCACACCAAGTTTCCTTTATATTAAAGATTTCTTCACGCCTTTCTTAAGCATTTCAAAACCCTGTTTCCTTTTCCATTCCCTGACTTCTGATTTATCACTGGACCCGTGCCTGGGCTTCCCGGCAGCCATGATAACTGTAAACGCAGATTGGATATAAACATTATTATAGAAT
>JAKAYH010000158.1 GCA_021826835.1 Thermoplasmata archaeon
GATCTATTCAAAATGGATTTCAACCAATTAGCGAATCCCTCAAAGGTGCCAGGCGGGAAAACTTCGGGCATGAGAATAGGAAGCAGATCATGAACCAAAGAAACGATCCGAACACCTTGATTCCGGTAATTTTTGAAAAGTCCAGCCTGTTCTGCCAAGGTCAGCAAAGGAGATAAATCTAGTACTAATAACACATCGCCCGATTCCGGATTGACTAAATCATCATCTAGCTCAGCTGGACAATCTAAGAGTTCTAGTGAATAATGGCGTGCATAACGGTAGCTCAAAATCCCAGAATTCTCAGTTAAATAAACTGGCTCGATTCGAAAGCCCTCTGGTGGATTGTTCAGCAAGGAAAGAGTTATCCCACGAACAACTCGCTCTATCCCAGTTTTAATATCTTTCTGGCTGGTTGCTGTAACATCCAGAAACAGCCTCCTTGCCAATTTGGGGGTCGGGTGGTTGTCGTTTATAGAAGAAGCAATATTCTGGAGTTCAACATCTGTTGCCTGAACTCTATCTAGGCTAGCGATAGCTTCGATAAGTTCTGGAACGATAGGTGAATTTGTAGCGTAAAAGCCTTCAATTGCCTCGGCATATAACATGGAGCACCGAAATGGGTCATGCTGTTTCTTAACAATTTCCTTTGCTTCCCGACCTAATTTATTGCGGCGTTCTGGCGAACGCCACAAAAATTCAAGTGCAGAAATGAGATCCATATCCTCAAACTCGTCAGGCAACATCCATACAGCCTGAGGATTAAGTTCAGCCATGGCTCCATGGGCGTTGACAATTACTGGCAGGCCATAATTCATGCAATCAAGCACAGTACCAGATGTTTCACCACGCGAAAAACATCTCATCTGAACGGCCACATCTGCCGCCGTCAGATATTGGCTGAACAAAAGAGGTGTAGCGAATCCTGTGATGCGAATGCGATCCTTACAACTGCTTTTGCTTATAGTTTCTAGCAGTTCATTTCCATATTCCCCTCCTTCATTTTCCCCTACAAAAATCAAATAACAATTTTGATCTTTAGATAATTCACTGGTCAACCACGCCTTAAGTAATCTATGATTCAACTTTACGCGATCTAGAAAACCAAAGCTACACACTATAAAATTTTTTTCACTAAACCCAAGATTTTTTCGAATAGCAATCTTATCATAATTTTCAACAGAAGCCCGCATATGTGGTATTACTTTCCAATTATTAGCCCACTCATTCCCATACCAAAATCGTGCCATTGTTTGGGAATATTTTGAATGCACAATGATTCCAAGTGCATTTTGCAGAACATGACCATTTACAGGATACTTATAATATGCTTTATCGGGATCATAGTAACGCATCCGAACAGCATTATACCCATGCGTATCATAAAGGGATTTTGTCCAAGCATTGGGAATTCCTCCATGTAATTCCAACCAAGACATCAAACCGCTCAAAAAAAAATCATGCAAAACCACTACGCCTGGAATATTTTCCATTAAGGGTAACATATATGAATGAAAATAAGAATTTCCAATATGATATAATACTCTATCAATATTTTTTTTATTATCATATAACCATGAAATATTATGAATTTTATTAGATGAACGATTTATGTGGACTTCCGTATTATTTTGAACCCCAACAAGCTCAATTTCGTAATACTCAGATAAAGGCCCTAAAAGTTCTGCACTGTAATCTGCGATTCCTGTTCTCTCAGGTGGAAGAGGAGAAACATAAGCTAATCTTGGTTTTCTTTTATTGGATAAAAAATTATAAATTTTATTTTTAGAATTTAAATCCCCTATTTTTTCCCATTCCTCGATCGCTCTTTTTGCGGTTTTATCCCAAGAAAAGTTTTTAGATTGTTGCAATCCATGTTCACGAATTTTCTTACTAAATTCTATATTTAAAAGAACTTCTGATATTTTTTTGCTTATAGAATTAATGGAAAAAGGATCAAAAAGGGCATCATCTTGTCCAATAACTTCAGGAATACTTGAGGTATTAGCTCCGATTGCGGGAGCACCGCAGGACATTGCTTCTAAAAGAGGTAATCCAAAACCCTCATGCCAAGATGGTAAAACAAAGAGATCACACAAGTTGTAAAGACAAACAAGTTCTTCATCAGATACATAACCCGTAAAACATAATGCCTCAGGCTCCAAACCAGTTTTGTGAGCAAGGTAATTTAAATGTGCAATCTCGTTTTCTTGAAATTTACCCATAAAAACAAGTTGAAATTGTTTTTGTAAATTAGAAGGAAGGGCTGCAAAAGCTTGAATCATTCGTTCTAGATTCTTATGTTCCTCCACTGTTCCGGAGCAAAAAATAAAAGGAGCCTTGATGCCAAATTTTTGAAAAAGGCGAGAAGCAGCATCCTTATCTATGAACTGAGGTTTAAAGAATTGAGAGACTGCTGATGATATATTTACAACTTTATTTTCACTCAAACCTAACGAGTCAATGCATTTCTTTCGACTATAATTGGAAACAGAAAGGTAAATATCTGCTCTCTTAAGATAATCGATTTTTCTCATATAATATTTTTTATAATTTTTATTTGAATTTAAAGATTTATCTGGATTTAGAAAGGGAATTAAATCATGCATCGTAACACTTATCTTTGTTGATTTATCAAATTGTTTTATACTAGTTATTGCCTCATCCTGAAATCCTTCAAATAAGCTAAAAATATGAATAATATCTGGCCTAAGATTTGCCAAAAAAGCTTCTCGCATGAGTTCTCTTATTGAGCGATGTGCTCCTTGGCTTAAATTTCCCCCATTAACTGGACCAGGAGCTTTCCAAATAAGAATTTTTTCTATCGGTAACAATCCATCGAAAATGCCTCGAATATCCTCAATAGTGTCCGGAAAAAGTCCATTCAATCCAATAAATATGTCGTGTTCACCTCTATTTTTCACCAAGGCTTGTGTTAATTCGATTGTGTGGCGGCCAATCCCTCTAAAACGACTGGCAGTCTGGGCTCCCTGCAAATCGAGAACAATTCGCATCACTTCCCCTTCTGGCGTAATTCAATTGTTTTCTTCAAATCAACATAAATACGAACAGCCCGGGATGAAAGCTGAGATAAATCATTTAAATTTGAATATGTGTATAATGAATTTTGGATTAAATCATTATTTCCAATGATGGCCTTAACCATTTTTCTTTTCAAGATTGGAAAGTGGTTAAGAATTTTTAGAATAAATCTATTAATTTTATTATTCCTTTTTATTAAATAATAAATATTTTTTAAAATTTTTCTTATTTTATTTTTTATAAAACATGATATTGACATATTTTTCAATATTTTCTTTCTCTTGCTATTTATATAGCGGAGAGGCTCAGTCAACTTCCAAGATCGGCTATTAACCATTCTCTGGATTTGATCTTCTAATATTTGATTTCTGACCTCGGCACTCCGTGCTCTATCCGTTTCTCGATCAAGCCGGTTCTGCATCTCCTGTAATGCGGCTTCAGCACTCCGTGCTCTATCCGTTTCTTGATCAAGCCGGTTCTGCATCTCCTGTAATGCGGCTTCAGCACTCCGTGCTCTATCCGTTTCTTGATCAAGCCGGTTCTGCATCTCCTGTAATGCGGCTTCAGCACTCCGTGCTCTATCCGTTTCTTGATCAAGCCGGTTCTGCATCTCCTTTACTGCGGTTTCAGCATTTCTAGCTCGTTCTGATTCCTCTTCAAAATTTCTCTCTAATACGTTTAATTTTAACGAAAGATGTTTCTGAGAACTCAAAATAAAATTATCAAAAACATTGGGAGGATACTTGAAGGTCTCCAATAGATGGGAATGCTCCCTGCTCACATAAAATCGATTCAGACCATCGGCATAGGCAAAAAGATAATCGGCGTCAAGGAGAATGTGTTCCCACATCTGATAACATTCAACCGGAGACATTGGATACGTGGCTTCGACGACGACAATCCAAGGACGATTACACCTCCAATCATTACCTCTAAGGACGGCTAGCTCCGATCCTTCTACATCGACTTTCAGAAAATGCACTGGAGAATTTATAGAGATATAACGGTTCCAGACATCAACAAGCGAGATAACTTCGACATTTATTTTTTTAAAAGCAAGGTTCAGTTTTTGTCGATGCTCTGATGCTACCGAATCGCTTAATGTCGAGAGACCAGGATTTTCCGAGATGTGGAATTCCTTAAAACAGGATGTTTCAGAGACGGCAAAGGGCAAGTTCAGATCTCGGGGTCTTCGATCTTTGAGAGAATTCAGAAATAACGGATTGGGTTCGATATTGATACCGGTCCAGCCCTTTTCATAAAAAAGACGAGTTACGGAATCCGCATCCGGGGAAAAAGCCCCGACATCTATATAGAACCCTTTTTCCACTGATTTTAGGGCACGCCATAGCATGATATCTTCAAAATTTTGAGAATAAGAAATTATTTGTTCCATCATTCTTCCTTCATGAATGGCTCTGATAGCTTTCTGAGGGAAGGACGCTCGCCCCCCCGTGTCTCACCAGGTCGGCATCTACCATCATCCGGACCAACCCCTCCAAGGTTATTTGTGGCTCCCACCCCAAGGTCTTCTTCGCTTTCTGGGAGTTTCACAGCAGAACATCGACTTCTGCCGGACGAAAGAAGTCCGGATCAGTTACCACATATTTTTTATAATCGAGTCCCACATGGGAAAAGGCCAATTGACAAAAATCACGGACAGATGAGGTCTTTCCAGTGGCAATAACATAATCATCCGGGACATCGCATTGCAGCATCATCCACATTGCCAGGACGTAATCTCCGGCAAATCCCCAGTCTCTTTGGGCATCCAGGTTTCCCAGACGGAGTTCGTCGGCATAGCCCAATTTGATTCGAGCGACCGCATCGGAAATTTTTCTCGTGACAAATTCGATCCCTCTCAGAGGGGATTCATGGTTGAAAAGAATTCCGGAGCAGGCGAACATCCCAAAGCTTTCACGATAGTTCACCGTCGCCCAATGGGCCATCAGTTTTGCGACTCCATAAGGACTTCTTGGATAGAATGGAGTGGACTCGTTCTGGACAGACTCCTGGATCTTCCCAAACATTTCGCTACTTGAGGCCTGATAAAAACGAATCCGGGGGTTGACGATTCGAACGGCTTCCAGCATCCGAACGCAGCCAACTCCTGTAATATCGCTTGTCAAAAGGGGCTGTTTCCAGGAACTTCCGACAAAGCTTTGGGCCGCAAGATTGTAGACTTCGTCCGGCTCCGAGGTCTCAATTGCCCGAATCAGGGAGGAAAGATCCAGGAGGTCAGCATCGATCAAGGATATTTTTCCCAACACGTTCGACTCCCTTAATCTCCAAAGGGTGTCGCTGCTTCTCCGTGCGAGTGTGCCAGTGACTCGGTAACCCTTTTCGAGAAGGAGTTGGCTCAAATAGGTTCCGTCCTGACCCGTAATTCCTGTAATCAATGCGCTTTTAGCCATTGTCTTCCATCCCTCCCGCCAATAATTCCCTGAGGCTCTCCTCGATATCGATCTGAGGAAGCCATCCTGTGAGCGCATGGATCTTTGAAAAATCTCCCTTCATCCTCCGCTGCTCGGATGGACGGAATCTGTTCTGGTCCTGGACAATCTCGGCTTCACACTTGGAAATTTCTAGCAGTCGGACCAGAAGAGACCGAATGCTGTATTCTTTCCCAGAGCAAACATTGTAGACTTCTCCATTTAATCCCTGTTCCAGCAACTTCTTGTAAGCGATTACCACATCGCGCACATCTGTGAAATCCCGTGTAACATCGATATCACCGACATGAAGAGTGGGGAGACTTTTTTTGCGGGAAATGGCCACGATCTGATAGGCAAAATCTGAAAGGGCAAACTGTCGACTCTGTCCCCGACCGATATGATTGAACGGACGGGCAATCACAATTTCGAATGGTCCGGTTTGAGACCATTGATAGCAAAGGGCTTCTGCCGCAACCTTGCTGACAGCATAGGGGTTTCTTGGATGAGGAAGGATCAGTTCATTGAAGAT
>JAKAYH010000159.1 GCA_021826835.1 Thermoplasmata archaeon
TTCAGATATTAGAGATCGAATGAGATCGGCAGGATTCAATTGGAGACCATATCTCCTGAGACCATATTTTGCAACTGCCATGACGTTATGTGAATCCAAGGGATTGATAACTCATGAGTTCAGGCAGTTCTTCATGGGACATGCAGGGGATATTGAAAGGGTTTATTCCTTGAACAAAACCCTCCTTCCAGATACGATAGAAGCCATGAGGGAATCATACGCTAAATGCCTGAAATACCTTGAGACAGAACAAAAAGGAATATCTGAGGATCAAGCTGAACTGCGGGCTAAAAACATGATGTTAGCATTAGCAGGCTTTAAGGATGAGGAAATTCAGGCAATGAAGGATAAGGGCGCGGAAGAATTGAGCGAAGCGATCCGGAAGAAACTACTGGGAATGGTGAACAACGGACACAGACAGAAGGTTGTCAAGCAATCTGAATTAAAGCACTACATTGAGGATCTGGGCTGGGAATTTGTCAAGGACATGAACACGAAAGAGGCTATCGTGAGGCTGCCTTCATAATTCATGGTGTTTCTTGAACTCATCGTAGGTGAGCCCCCGGGACATGAGGTCCTTTAGGTTTATTTTCTTGATTTCAGCGCCGAGAACTGAAATTCCTTGGTTGAAGCCCCGGTACATGAAGTCGTCTAACTCTCTTTCCAATTTAAATTTGTACTCGAGGAAATAGGATGAATTTCGCGCTTCGCTTTTACCGGACTTCTCTAATATCCCCTCTTCAACGAGTGTTTTAATATAACGAATGATCTCGGATGGTCGGATATCCGGGTGCCAATGTTTCATGACTCTAAAAAGATCGGTGCTTAGAACCCTTCCCCTGTCAGACAGCCCGACATAGCCAATGATATCGTTAACAACATCTAATCTCTTTCTCGTGTATGATTATTGTTTTATACTATAAAGAAAATTCCCCTATAGGCTTTGCACCTAAAGTCGATCTTGCACTTAAAAACCAAAAGTTGCACCTATTTATGAGTGTAAAATATCTTAAGGGTTTACAAAAGGTGGTTTTACTTCCATATTGATAAGTGGATTTACAACAAAGATTGGATCACCATAAGTATCATATTTGTTAGTTCTTTGAATATTAGATACTGTACAATTAACTCTGATTCGAGTGCCGTCTCTACATATGTACTCATTCCATTCTTGTAATCTTGTAGAGTACTTTTCATCATTATTGAGTATTGTAGGGTTGTGAGGATCGAACGTGTCCGTTGATGGAATACCCTGAACACTTGACTTCGAAGCAATAGAGCTTGCAATGTGTTGAAAATCGATCTTTAGCTGTGGTGGTTGTATATCCTTATTAATATCGACTTTCTTGAGGATGAATCTACTTCTAATAATCGTACCGTCCTCAAGTTCGTATTCATTCCACGGTTCCTTTATGACTTCAAAACTTAGTTGCATACTTCACTTTATATTAACTGTCACTGTATTGTCAGACTCATTCTTGGTAGACGATCTAAAGAGAGGGAGGGTGTAGTAAAATTCACCCTCCGAGCTAATATTCGTAAACGTTTTCTTCATCATGTTTGCTTTAATCTGTATTTCATCCTGTGTCATACATATCTAATGATAAAGTGCTTAATTAACATTTGCACCTGAAATATTTCATTTTGCACCTAAAAGATCGAAAAAAACAAGGATTTAGGTGCAAAGCCATCCGTATATACGCAATGTTTTCTACATTGCGTAAAAAAAGCCAATGTAGTCATTGGAATTTATCCATGCATGGAAACAACAGTAGAGAATACCCCTATTAGATGGCACAGAAAAATAACCAAAGCCCACCTCACAATGTATGTCGGCTTGCCGGTGCAGTGGACTGAAGCGCACAATCTGCAAGGCAAGGATGCGGTTTGGCTGGAACTTCTTTCCGATGGAAGTCTCAGGATCGTACCTGAGGCGAATCAATGATCGACTTGAAACCGTTGAAGGCGATTGCCCTGAGCTTGCACGAACCTGTCCGGACATTGATTTTAGCAGAAGACGATCAGATTTCCGAGCATGACTACGCGGCGAAAGTTGGATTGTGGTTGAAATACCTTACAAAAGTGGAAAAGGAACCCCCCTAGGTGCGGACCCAGGAGGCAAACAACCACCAGACAGGTGAGAGAGGTGATTAACTAATGAATGCAGACAGTAATAAAAACATTTTGCAAGACTTACAGAAGAAGGGATATTTTCTTCTTCCGTTACCTTTTAAGAAGAAGGACCCGCCGCCTATTGGATGGATAACTCACGATAAGCCGTACACGGTCAAACCCGGCCAAAACATGGCAATAGGAACGAGGGGAGAACTCGCAATTCTTATCACGAATGATGATACATCCACAGATTGGGCTACCAAGGAATTCGGTCGTAGCCGCATTCATTGTGTATCTGTATTGCTTCTTTCTTATCCTTTGCGGTTTTTAACTCATTTGATATATCCAACACCTTGAATATTTGGTCAATCCTCCAAAGCGCCCAGTCAACATTCGGTTTGTTAATATTCGGTCGATCCTCACCTTTGTCTTATTGTAAACTTTAATCGACTTTACCTCTTTAATCTCTTGAACAACCCTTTCAGTTATGTCCGTGCTAAATATAAATTACATTAACACTTTTCCCATCTTTTTAAATATGGTTATTGCAGATACATTAAAGCATTTATGATTATACCTTATCTAAAGTTCATCTCGTTATTGAGTTTATTTAGTGTCTATTGGATTAATTTGAAAAGTAATAGAAATATGGACACCGATACCTACTTCAATATGAAAGTAGACGCCTCCTAAAGTTGTTGCTAATTGTTTAAGCTTATCAATTATCGCCTTTATCATGTTTTGCAATGCACCAACTATACCCCCATGTTTGCTCAATAAGCAATTAGTAAAAGCTACAACACTCAAAAGTTGGGCAATATTTTCCGAAGTATCGATTTTGTTCGCCAAAAACTCTGATAGTGATTCATGGTCGGGGGTCGCTCTCTCAATATGTGGCACATCACCCTCGTCCAATTTGCCATATAATTCCCATTTTTTGTATAAATCTTCATACTCGACCATATACCAATACAGCCCAACGATCGTATAAATAATTTGCCTTTTTCCCCTCTTTCCTAAAATAACCCAAATCTCTTCTTAGGTTTTTTCGCACAATGCCCAATACGATAACCCCTTATTGTCTGTTGCCCCCTTACCCAATAATATCCCTCTGGACAATAGTGTTCAGTTACCTTATATATCCTTTTTTTCCTACCCCCTATCCCTGGGACTCCTATATTAAATTCCGTTTCTTCTCCAATTTGTTCCTTTTCGCGTGATATACTCATAAGAGGTAATTCAGTAATAATATATTAGTTTAACGATAATTGTATAAGTATCTAAAAATACTATTCCTCATCCGACTTTAAACGGGCAATTATCCATCCTATCCCCCTCACAATGTCCTTATTCTTCTGCCACTGTAGTTTTTCCTTTTCTAAATCCAATTTCATCTGCTTGATATTATTTGCTCTTGTCTGGTTTAGGGCTTGTCCTCTATTTAACGCATTATGTGACGCTGATTCCACTCTTTTCTTTCCCGTTGTATAAGGTAGTGCTTTTGATATTGTCTCTAATAATTTTGTCTGTTCTTCACTTTGTTTAGCTTGTTTTCTAACTTCTAGAAAGTTCATAATTGCTATTATTACTGCCACCAAGCTTATTATTGATGGTATAACAATATCCGATGAACTAAAACATTTAGTTCACTATTTAATAAGGGTATAATAAGACTGTTAAGGCTAAGTAATAACATTCACAATGACCCTGCCTACTTCCACGTAAAACCTTAAAACCCGCCCTCCTTGATTGATAATTTCTCTGCTATTCTCTTTGGTAAGGTAATTCTTAAGGACGTCCATCTCTTTGATGTTCTGGTGATGTCAATAAGTTCTTTGGTTGTTGCCATAAAGATAGAGAAATGACAATGCAGGTTTAAAAGTAGTTAAGTCCGAAAAAGGCATTAAGTAGTCGTTGCAACCGCATAACCAATGAAAACCTCTCATCGCCGAAGCCTAATGATGGAAATGAAACTATATATACATATATTTATTTCTAATAATTGAATTGGTGTATGCTGTCACTTAAAATGGTCATAGTCATAATTGGTCTGATAATTCTCGCCTTTCTTATATTTATTTTATACCTCTTCATAGACCCTTTTCCTATGTTCTATAAAGAATATGAATTTATTCCGTCTTTATCCCAATGGATTATTTACTTCATAACAGTATTTATTCCACTGTCCGTTCTCCTCAGAATTTTCTTCAACCCATCTGCGGGAAGAGCAATTAACCCGGTCAACAAAAAATTTGCTAGCACAGCTCCCGTAATTATTTTTCTCGTACTCATTTCAGTTATTTGGTTTTTGCTTACAAATACAATTCTTATACCTTACCTTGAAACCTACCTATACGCAAATATATCTATTTCCGGCTCCTCTGATATTATATATTTGCTATTAATCATCGTATCTATAATCGGTTTACCATTACTATCTGTATCCATCGCGACTCCGGTTAAAACAACGATGGCATTAAAATCAGTCTTAAACATTCGATAAAACCCAAGATTGGTTTTCATGAGTTTACCTAATTACGAGAATTCTAAACTTTAGATACAACCTCCATGGTTGGAGATAAACAGCTAGTGTTATGACCTGTTAATTATGTTGTATAATATTTTGAGAGTTTCTTATCAGCTTTTTCCTTGTCAAAAGTCCACTTTATTTTCTTCTTATCCTGATTCCGCTTTCTTGACCATGCAGTGGCCTGCTTTTTCAGATCGCCGTAGTCATTAAATTGCCTGTCTGTGCATTCAATATCCATAACATTGATCTCTATCTCTGCAATGTTCAACCAGCTTGCATGTTTCGGTGTATAGTGAAATTCCACCCTTGAAAGCAATGTATCGCTTTCATCCTTTCCGAAGGTCTTCTCAAAGGAACTCCTGAAATGAGTGTTCAGGTTGTCCAGAACAATGTGTATCTTCTTTCCGTCATGGTATTTACCAAGGACACCTTTTACGAATCTGGCAAAATCTTTCATTGTCCTTCTCCTGGTAACCTTGATCATATGCTTTCCCTTTTTCGGTTCCACTGCAACGAAGATATTGGCCTTCCCCTTTCGAACATATTCATAATCATACCTTTCTGGTGAACCGGGTTTCATGGGGATGGATTTCCTCCTGTCCGATCTGATGGGTTTGGGTTTCTCATCTATTGCGATCACATGAATATCTTTACCGTCACTGGAATAAAGATCGAGGATGTCATACATCCTCTTTCTGTATTCTTCATCTATGGTCTGGATGCACCACATTCTTCTCTTCCATGGCTTTGTGTTGTTTTTTTAAAATCATGCGAACCACCTCCCTGTTAATTCCCTTCATTGATGGCATCTTCTTCAGTTCTTCTACTAAGAGACGTATGGACCACCTCTTTCTACCCTCGGGTGGCGAAGAGCAGGCAAGTGCTATAATCTCAGCAGTCTCTTTCTCACCGTATTTCTTCGGTTGTCCCGGCCTGGAAGCGTCATGAACCGATCTGTTCATACCACCTTCAATAAAACGTTTCTTTACCTTAAGAACTGTGTCTCTGTTAATGTGAAGAATCTCAGCAATCTCATCGTTTCTCTTACCTTCATGTGCCAGCAACAACAGTTCAGCCCTTATTACTTCCCTTACTGTTCTCTTCCCCTTCTTAATAATTGTTTTCAGTTCAGATACAGTTTTATCATCCATCTCAAGCTCAATTCTTTTCATTAACACAGTAACGTTTGAGGAGTAGATAAATATAACGAATAATTAATAGGTCATGACACTAGCATGAAGGAAAGAGCACCTTCGGGTCGAAGGGAATTGAAGCCCATGGAGATTCCACGGGCAACCTTTGAAGTGGGAAGCTCTCTGCGAGATCGGGAGAGGAGATCACTTCATATGGACATCCA
>JAKAYH010000160.1 GCA_021826835.1 Thermoplasmata archaeon
GAAATGAATAACAGTCTTTCTGTTAAAAGAAAGTTTATGGAGATGGAAACGGCACTGGAAGATGAAATCAATGAGAACATAACCAGCAAATTAAAGAAAAAACTCATTGAGGTACAAACCTCTGGCTATAAATTATCCAATGATAAATTCGATGAAGACCCTTTCTCGGTTGCAGAGGAACTGCTTAAAAATTTTCTTGAGTATTCTGTAGAATAGAATTAGAAAATCAAGTTAAATGTGTACTGGTACCAAATACCACAAATACATTCTGTAACTTAAAAGTTTTAATTGATATTGGTATGTGCAGACATGAATATTTCAGAGCTTCTTGGATGTGAGGTTACAGTCTGGTTACTAGGACAGGGACAGGAAAACCTCGTTCCGGGACAACGTTTCGAGGGGACACTAGTTGGAATTGATCAGGGGGCTTACATCTTTTCTGTCCCTTCAGAAAAATCAGATGAATTTGTAATACTCCCAGTGGGGATGTGTCGTGTTCATGCTAAAAGAAAATCATGAACTTATTGGAATGATATCTGGAAGTTCATGACTTCATAGGTTCAATTAGATCCATGAGGGCAAGCATAATCTCTCCTCTTTTTTTGTCTGGATCCATGGTACTGAAACGAGCTTTCAATATCAAGATATATGTGTTCATGGTGGTTTCATCCACATACATTGAAAATTGATTATCATAATCCTTCAGGGAAATAACAATATTCTCAATTTCCTTGGCAATTGAAGCGTAGGTAATGTATTTGGGAATTTCATACCTTGCCTGAACTATAACGCCATTCTTCCTTAGAATTATGGCACTCTGGATAACAATGGCATTGGGAATTCTTACAATATCACCTGAATTAAGCCGAAGAGTTGTATAGTTTATTGTAAGAGCGATCACTTCTCCTCCATAACCGGTAGCTTCGATCCTGTCTGTTGAAAAGAATTTTGGGAACAAGGTGGGAAAAGCTCCGCCATATTGCCATGTATTGATAAACACGTGATCTCCAATTTTGAAAGGTCTCACAATGGTCAGAAGAATGCCTCCAAACTGGTTCGCTAACACGGATTGTGATGCTAAACCAATAATCACTGAAACTATTGATCCACCAAGGATTAGGGATGATACATCAATACCAAGCTGAGCCATCACTGCCACACCTAGTATGAAATAGCCCAGAATGCTGACAATGAACAATATAGGATGTGCCCTTGCCGGAGACATGTATTTGTACATGTACTTACTGAGCACACCAAGAACTACCTTCAGGATAATGTATATTATGATTGCAACAAAAATTGCATTCACATAACTTGAAAAATTAGGGGGTATTATGGGAAACACAAATGTAATAATGTATACAAACACAAAGAGAGAAATCATAATTGCAATCATTCCTGCAATTGCCCCTGCTACATTCCCTTTTCTTTCGCCCGCCATGATCTTAAATGGGCTCTTTATTTATTAAAGTAACAATATTTTGCATAGCAATAAGTTGATGTTACATGTTATAGCATAAGAAATTTGACTTCGCATTCTTTTACTGGAAAATATTTAAAAGAAATACATGATTGGGGTGAGACGCTCATTATGGCAAAAAAATCTTCTTCAAAAAATCTTCTCGATCAGGTTGAATATTCAAGGAATATATTGGAAACAATAGGAAATACACCTCTCATATTGCTTTCAAAAATAGGTGCAGGAGTTAGACCAAAAATACTTCTTAAAATGGAAGGATTTAATCCTGGGGGTTCGGTGAAAGATAGAATTGGTATTTCAATGCTAAACGATGCAGAAAAGAAAGGACACATCAAAAAAGGGGATTTTGTGGTAGAACCCACATCAGGAAACACCGGTATAGGTATGGCAATGGCTTGCAAAATACTTGGTTTCAATCTCATCGTAACTATGCCAGATAAGGTAAGCGAAGAAAAGAGATCCATACTTAGAGCATATGGGGCAGAGGTTGTTGTCTGTCCGGATGATGCGCCAGCAGGAAGTGAAAATCATTATATGACTCTGGCCAAAAAGATATCTAAGGAGAGAAATGCATATTTGCCAAATCAGTATTATAATCAATCAAATCCCAAGGCACATTATGAAACAACCGGACCTGAAATATGGAATCAAACAAAGGGAAAGATAACACACTTTGTTGCCGGTATTGGCACAGGAGGAACAATTTCAGGTATTGGGAAGTATCTTAAGGAGAAAAATAAAAAAATAAGAGTAATAGGTATCGAGCCTGAAGGCTCCATTTATAAAGAACTTAAGGAAGGCAAGAGAGATTATTTATACAAAAGCTACCTCACGGAGGGAATTGGAGAGGACTTTCTCCCGGGTGCAACGAATCTTGAAGTCATAGACGATGTAATTAAAGTTTCAGATAAAGATGCATATCAGATGGCCAGACGGCTTGCATCAGAAGAAGGTATTCTGGCAGGCAGTTCAGCAGGATCTGCTGTGACAGGCGCCATAGAACTTTCAAAGATACTCACAGAAGAAAATCTAGTAGTGGTCATTATACCTGACAGAGGAGAAAGATACGCATCAAAGGTATTTAATGATGAGTGGATGAAGGAAAAGGGATTTCTTTGAGTCACAATGATTTTAAAGGAAAAGGATTCACAACCAGGGCCATACATGATGGTCAGGGTGCAGAAGAGCATACCGGAGCCGTAAGTATTCCTGTGTTTCTTACGAGTACATATAAGCAAACTTCTCCTGGCAAAACCAAAGGGTATGATTATTCAAGAACAGCTAACCCAACCCGGGAAGCGCTTGAAAAATCTCTCGCTTCCATAGAGAGAGGAAGTTATGGTCTTGCATTTTCATCTGGAATGGCTGCAATAACAGCAATATCTATGCTCCTGAAATCCGGATCAATGGTACTGTCTTCTGATGATGTTTATGGGGGTACATACAGGTTATTCAACATGGTGCTCAACAATTTCAACGTCGGTATCAAGATGGTGGATTTCTCCAATCTTCAAGTCATAGAAAAAGAACTGGAAAAGAGTAAATATGATATGATTCTCATAGAATCTCCAACAAATCCGCTATTGAAGGTTTATGATATTGCCGCTATATCCGGAATTGCAAAGAAACATAACGTCAAGCTTGTGGTCGACAACACTTTCATGAGTCCATACCTGCAGAATCCTCTTGATCTTGGTGCAGATATCGTTGTACACAGCACAACCAAATATATTGGAGGACATTCGGACGTTATAGGAGGAGCCATAATGCTAAATGATTCAGTTATATACGAGAAACTGAAATTCATCCAAAATTCAACAGGTGCTGTGCCATCGCCATTTGATTCATGGATCACTCTTCGAGGAATTAAGACACTTTCACTTAGGATGAAGGCTCACTGTGAAAACGCAATGCAGATCTTCACCTATCTTATGGAGAAAAAGGAAAAAGGCCTAGTGGATAAAATTCATTTTCCAGGCTATCCCGGCACAGAATATAATAAAATTCAGTCAAGGCAGGCAAGAGGAAATGGAGGAATGATAAGTTTCAGTCTGAACTCATCAAAAGCAAGGGAATTTTCCGAAGCACTTGATCTATTCACTCTTGGAGAGAGTCTCGGCGGCGTCGAATCATTGATTGAAATACCTGCCTTAATGACTCATCTGGTAATACCAAAAGCGGAAAGAGAGGCGAGGGGAATAACAGATGGACTTATCCGATTAAGTGTTGGTATTGAAGAAACTGAAGATTTAATTAATGACCTCGAAAAAGGTTTTAAAAAAGTTTTTGGCTGATTACGGAGTAATCAGCGAGAATAAAAATATTAAAAATCCTACAACTGCAAATATTTCAACATCCTGAATTGTGAATGAGAGGAACTTATAGGCTAACCCTCCCAATTCTATAATGAACAATCCAAGGAAGAAAAATGGGTATCTGTATCCTGCTTTCATTATGTGTTTCATCTTGATCACCACTTGAAGCTGAGCAGAATTGGGTTTATGCTCAATCCAGCTGCCACTCCTCTTATGAACAGATCAACTAGGAAGAAAGACGCGAGACTTATCCAAGCGAACATTTCATGGTGGTGGTTGATGGCAGATATCTTGTTGAAGAATCCCCTCCTTACACTCTTTTTGTTAACAGGACAACTGTAACAATCAATGTTGCCGCCAGTGGCGTGTCTGAAGTAGTGGCAGGAAAATGTGTAGATAGTGACCCATAGTGCATTGAGAACAAGGAGAAGTGCTCCTAGGGATAATGTAAACTGTCCTGCCTGGTATGTGAATGCAATATAGAGATCATAATAGAAGAAAGGCAATATTGCAACTGCGGTATACCAGAAATACCTATGATAGTTCTCAATTCTGAATAGTCGTGTTTCACCTGTGTATTTTCTGCCCTTCCAATCTTTTCTTACATCAGTATTGCATGCATTTGGATGGTTGAACAGATGTCTGTGGTAATCTTTTCTGTATGCATAACACGTGGCTCTGAACCCAGCAACCAAAGGCAAAACCAGTATGGTCGGTGAATAGAATGGATCGGTTAGACCCTGAACTACAGGTACCTGGTAAAGCGTCATGAGATATATTGCAATAAGAGCAAGCAAAACAAAAGACCAGAATCTCCAGTTTGCCTCAGTCAATTCCACTGGTATAAGAGGTTTTCTTGTTTCGTTTGTGTTCTTTGTAGCTGTTACATTTTCAACCATTATTTCACCACCTTTTCTTTTCTACCTTTTCTTCTTTTGATTATCATGGCAATTGGATCGTATTTCAGATCAGCTGCCCTCTCCTTTTCCTGAATTATTGCGTTATCAGTTATGTGTATATGCTCAGGACAGACATCCTGACAGCATTTGGTTATGTTGCAGTATCCTATTCCCCCCTCGTTGTCAAGAAATTCTGATCTATCAAGGGCGTCTAATGGATGCATATCCAGAGATGCAGCTTTGACCATATGCCTTGGACCAAAATATTTGGTGTTATGTTCCCTCATTACGTGGCAAACGTCCTGGCAAAGGAAGCACTCTATGCATCTCTTGAATTCTTTTGATCTTTCTACGTCTGCTGGGTGAATTCTCCATGGTTTTTCCATTCCCGGTTTAGGCGTAAACGGTGGAATTTTCTTCAAAATTGACCAGTTTGCAGAAACATCTGTTACCAGATCCTTGATGTTTGGATATGCTCCCATTGGTGCTACAGAAATGTTATTTCCTATACTATCCACCCTTGTCTTACACATGAGCGATGGTCTGTTGTTAATTTCAGCAGAACATGATCCACATTTTGCAGCCTTGCAGTTCCATCTTATGGCCAAAGTGGGGTCGATTTTCTCCTGAACATATCTTACAGCATCTAGGACAACCATACCATCAACATAGGGTACTTTGTAATCCACAAACTTTCCTACAGTTTCTTCATCTGGATTAAATCTATAAATTTTCAGATTGATATCTGTCATTAATATTCCTCCGGTTTAGCATATTGTTTGTATTCAGCTGGCATTTCTTCAACTGGAACTACATTGAATTTCATTCCAGAATCCGCTTTATTGATTTCTATGTTTTTCAGCCAGTTTTTATCCTTCTTCGGGAAATCAACTCTGGTGTGGGCACCTCTACTCTCCTCCCTCATGAGGGCTGCTCTTGAAATGGCTTCTGTTGCAATCAGCATGTTTCCAAGTTCAAGGCAACCAAGCAATCCATGATTGTATTTGAATGATCCAAGGGTACCAACATCCTTGTATTCTTTCTTTAGCTCTTCTATGATTTTTATGGCTTTTTCAATCTCATCTTTTGTTCTGACTATTCCAACATGATCACTCATTGCTGTCGTGAGTCTGTCAATAAGTTCGTAAGGGTTCTTTCCATCCTTTCTAAGGAATCCCTTTATTCTTTTAATTTCCGTTTCCAGTAATTTTGTGTCAACATCAGTTTCATTTGCAGTCTTTGAATATTCTGCTGCACCTATTCCTGCTCTCCTTCCGAACACGAGTATATCCGCAAGGGAATTTC
>JAKAYH010000161.1 GCA_021826835.1 Thermoplasmata archaeon
TATTCGGCTTTCTGTGGGGATTGAAAATGTCGATGATCTGATTGCTGATATAGAAAAAGCATTGTCGAGCATCTCTGTTTAATTGAATTTTTCCCGCAAAATTTATGGATTATTTTTATACCTTTTTCTGTTCCACTTCATCGACTTTTCTTCATAAGTTGTATTACCATCAAATCTGAAGCCAATATAGTGTGAAATAGCATTAATCTCTGCCCTTCTCAGTTTTTTTGAAATGTTTGATTTACTTGTACTATATGAAGTAGCGACATCTCTGAGTTTCAATTTCTTGTTTGATAAATAGTACCCTTTGTTGTACAAATCTTCTAGCAGATTGAAATATCTGTCTTCATAAAATGGTAATATGCGTCTAGAAAAGTCATCTTGGTCAAGTTTTTCAAAATTGACAATCTTAGTTCTATTCTTTACATCATTGATTAATCTCTCATAGGATTCATACCACGAATATATGTACCAAGTTTCATAACCCCCATAGAAAATTTCACTAAAATATGGGCAGTTATACTTGTTCATCAACTCGCTCATAGAATCCGTTAAATGGCTACTTAGCTCTATAAGATAGGTCTTACCGTTGCTAAGGGTCTCTATGTGTTTAAGTTTCCAAACGGATTCTTGGCTTTTCAACTCTTCGAAAAAATCATTCCAGCCATAATCCAAGCGTTCGCCCTCGTCAACATAGAAGGCCACATAGCCTTTAATAGTATTGGATCCAATTATTACTTGGTTCAATAGTATACCATATGTGTGACGATATTTACTAAGGAGTTGACTCCAACACCCCTCATGATCTACAGTAATCTTGAAGAACATAGAATCACATTCTTGCCGAATATTTATATTAGAGTATCTACGTGTTGTCTAAAATCTATACATTCAACTTGTTCATTTACTATGCATGGAACAAAACGCCAAAAACGACAGGTTAAAGACAAGCATTGGAAAATATAAAGATTTACTGACCAAAGTTAAGGCGATGACTGTAGCCATAATAGGATATGGAAATCAGGGGAGATCTCAGGCTTTAAATCTGCGTGATTCTGGCTTCAATGTTATCGTGGGTAACATTGAAGATCATTATGCTAAGAAAGCCAGGGAAGATGGATTTAACGTGTACACCATTTCAGAAGTCGTTTCAAGTTCAAGAATTATTTTTGTTCTTGTTCCTGATGAACTTCAAGAAGAGATCTTTAAGAGAGATATTACCCCCAACCTTAAAAAGACCAATATAATTGTTTTTGCTTCAGGTTATAATTATTTCTATAATTTAATAGAACTACCTGATTATGTAAATGTACTAATGATTGCACCAAGAATGATAGGATGGGGTGTACGCGACGTGTATCTGAATAATATGGGCTTTCCAGTGTTAATAGCCGTAGGGAAGGATGCGGATGGCATTGCTGAGGGCGAACTCATGGCACTATGCGAAGGCCTAGGGGTTTTTAAAAAGGGTGGCTGCGCTGTAGAATCGTCATTTAGGGAAGAAACCCTCATAGATCTGCTCTCTGAGCATTCGTGGGCTGGTGCAATCCTTTTTCTTTTCAGAACATATTATGACGTTGCAACGAGTTTAGGGGCCTCTCCTGAAAGTGTTATCCTTGAACTGTACGGTTCCGGCGAATTAGCTGAGATAGCTACATCAATGAAGAACCTCGGTTTATTCGAGCAGCTAAAGACTCATTCGCGTACTAGCCAATATGGTCAACTTACTCGAGGTCCAAAATATATAACTGAGGAGCTAAGGCAGAGGCTATACAGTGAAGCTTATGATATACTAAATGGCACCTTTGAAAAGGAGTGGAGAAAAGAGCAACTTTCAGGTAGGGATTCCATAGATAACCTATTAAAAAAAGCAAAAGATCACCCGATGGAGCTTGAAGAGAAAAAGTTATTCAAAATTTTAGAAAGAGGAGAGTAGAATTGTCTCTACCGGATTTAGAAAAATATGAAATGATTGATTTATCCCATCCTATTTACCATAGGATGCCTAGCTGGCCGGGCCATACTCAGTTTACAGTGACTGACCTCAGAATTTCATCTATAGATGAATATTCAGTAAAGAATATTTCAATGAATACACACCACGGGACCCATATAGATGTCGAAGCACACATGGTGGAGAACGGTCTTACTCTTGAAAAGTACCCACTGGAAGCATTGTTGGGAAAAGGGATAATCATTGATGTCTCTGGATCTAAACCCGCTAGCCCTATAGATACCGTAAATATTGAAAAAAATGAAGAAAATGTTGATCAAAATGATGTTGTTTTGCTGTATACAGGATGGGATAAATTTAGAGGCAATAATCCGAAATACTTGTTCGAGTGGCCTTATGTTAATCCCGATTTAGCTAATTTTTTTGTAAGAAAAAGGATCAAAATGTTGGGAACTGACGGGCTGAGCATTGGAGGGTGGGGTGGTAATTTGAAGTCACATAAAATCGTAACAGAAACCACCGTAGAAGTTCATAAAATATTACTAAAGAAAAAGATTATTCTATTAGAGGAGCTTGCAAATCTCAGCAAGGCTCTAAATGGGAAAGAGTGTGTAAAAATTTTTTTCATGGCACTTCCACTACCGATTGATGGAGCAGATGGTAGTCCCGTAAGAGCACTAGCATTTTTAGAAAAAAAGTAGTAAACGTAAAGTGCACCCCGTTAGTGGATTTTTTCCATTTGCAGAGATTGGCAATGACGTGTGAGAAGACTTTCCTAGCAATAAAAGGCGGAGACTCAGATATTAGGGCCTTTGAGATAATATTACTCTACTGGACTTCCATGGTATCAACACTTCCAGGAGATCTTTTTTGCGGTTCCAATATAGTACTCAGCCTTATACTCTGCCAGATATGAGAGTACTTTCTCCAGATCGCAATCCCGTATTATTATGAATTTCCTGAATGGGATTTCTTCCATTTCCCCCTTTCTGTGAAACACATACCTCCTGCTCTAGGATTTTGAATCCTGTCCATAGAGCCCCTTACAAATTTGTTGAGTGAGTTTATGTCTGTTCCCTTTGGGAGCCTGAAAGCGACCATGGATGATTCCATTATGTGTAGTAGATATATGTTATCCATTTAAGTGCTTTTCATATACTATCATGGCCGGAAAGACTGCTGAAGATACGAGGTGCAGCCCATAACCATACCAGACCAGTTACGGAAGGAGTAATCAATGGAAAAATCTGAAACCATTGTAGCTGACCGGACATGTGAATATAGTAACATATCACATGAAAGCTCCAGTGACAATGCCCCCAGGGTCGCAAGACCCGACCATCAAGGGAGGCTAGCTAGTGCTTAATTGACTAAGGTCCCAATAGTATTTCTCAGTTGTGATCCCTTAACTTCCCTTTTCTTCCATATGAACGGTTTTGCTTTACCGTTATGTTCATTTACAAACGCCATTATAGCTTCTGAAACTTGCACCCTTCAGTGTTTCCCTTGAAAGTATGGAGAAGAATATCTCCACCATGTTTAACCAGCTTGCCGAAGTTGGTGTGTAATGAAATTTAACATTGGGATGTTCTGACAACCACTCATCGCATCTTTTGTGTGTGCAGTAGTTATCCAGGATCACATGTATCTCCTTGACCTCCTGATTCTTCGCATTCTTTTCAGGCATATCGCGAAGTACTTCATCCATGAACGCAAGAAAGTCAACTCTCTTCTTTGTCTTTGTAGTCTTTGGATTGTCCATGTTTCTAGGCATAATGGCACAGACCGTCGATCTATGCCCGCAGATTGAGGTGATGCTTGGAGAGCCACTTTATTCCAACAGGAAGATCTGCTCAATAGCGGACGAATACGGGATCAAACCTTATTTCCTCCCGAAGACAAATGCAACATTCAGGGCAAAGGGCGTGGCATCATAGGAGGTCATGCTATACGGACTCGTTGAGGATCCGCAATCCTGCATGGGGCAGTATTACATGCGATCCAAATCAGAATCAGTTAACTCAATGCTCAGGAGGAAGATGTCTGCAAAGATAGGAAAGAAGCTGCCTCAGAGGAAAAGGACGGAGGAGAGCCTGAAGATCAACATGCACAACCTGAGGCAGTCACTGCTCCCTGGGTGTACAATTCCGGAAATGATAAAGGACTACAGGGGGCTATACCTGAAATAATACTGTCCCAAAACCCGACATGGGACAAATTCTTATATGAGATTAAAACAACGAAGTTAGAAACGACTCCAGCACCTAATTCGCCTACGGGGTAAGGGTTGCTCTACCGAAGTATTTGTTAGTTGCCAGGTCGTCTAGGGCCTTGTTTGCATCTTTTAGTTGGTAAACGGGTCCTTCCACGCTAAATTTGCCATCGAGATATAGCTTTACCATCTCGTTGAATTCTGGGTATGTCCCAGTCAGATTTCCTATAATGCTTATCTCTCTATTGATTACATCAAAAGTGCTATCGGCAAAAGAACCACCATATCCAACAATAGACACGATTCCCTGATTTTTGGTCATTTTTATAGCCATATTTGTTACATCACTCTCCCCAACTAAATCAAGTACCACGTCGGCCCCAACGTTGTTTGTTATCTCTAGTACTCTGCCTATGCCCCCATCCTTTCCTGCAACAATTGGAAAATCTGCCCCTACTCTTTCTGCTAGCTTAATAGATTTTTCACTTCTATTTATGGCGATGATTTTCGACGGAGTCATTTGTTTTAGCATTTGCACTGCCATGTGTCCAATTCCCCCGCCTGCACCAAGAACTACTACATAGGAACCGGGATAAATTTGGTTAGAAATCTTTTTTATTGCATGATACGCTGTTATTCCGGCATCAGCTATTGAAGCCATTCTCCTAAGCTTTTCATTAGAAAGGGTTTTAGGCAATGGTAACACGGCTCTTATTTTTGTTTTTAAAAATTCAGTGTATCCTCCATCGCTGTCAAATCCAGGCATATATGGTTTTTCGGTACAAAACATATCGTTACCTTTTCTACAGTTTAGGCAATAACCATTTGTCACATATGGAAACATTATCACAGGAAGTCCTTTTGTTAATCCTAAGATATTATCATCAATATCATCGATAAACCCAATGTTCTCGTGGCCCATTATTAGAGGCAACTTAAGTTTATCACCAAATTCACCTCTCTCTTCATGAAGATCTGTCCGACATATACCTGCTCCAACCATTTTTATTATAACATCATCTCTTTCGGAAATTTCAGGCTTAGGAATATCCTCGTAAATTAAATCTTCATTATACTTAACCAATACAGCCGCCTTCATCTTTTGTCACCGTCTCCCTATTCAGATATGGAAATTATACTTGAGAGTTAACTTGTTCTCATTATTATTTATATAATAGGGCGTCCAAACATTCGTCAAACAACGATATCCACCATTTCCCTCCTTGTTCTGTGTCTGATCTGGTTGACTAGGGATAGAGTAGAACTCTGCCGTTACCCAGAGGTCTCTCGTCGAACCGGACTTGCAGTTTTCCCGCATCCGGCTCACCGACTGAGTTCATGACTTGGCTTTATGGCGTTTTCCCATAAAGGTTGATGGTTTGGCATCCATGATGGAGAGGTTGTGTTTCTTGATGTCTTTGCTTTTCCACTTTCTTGGTATGTCGTGCTGATGACAGTGCGCATACATTAATCTGCACTGTGCATAGTCCTATATTCTATAGTGTTAGACATAACTTTATGAACTATATTTCCATAATTTATTATGGGTAGACAACCATCATTAGAGGTCAAGAGGCATCTAACTTCGACTGAATTAAGAAAACTTATAAAGGAAGAGCAGAAGAGAGGTAAGGTACTGCAGAGGCTCATTTTCATAAATGATCTATATAATGGGAAAAGCGTTCCGGAAGCGTCAAAAGATGTGGGTGTGGTCAAGGCCATCGCCTATGAATGGTTGAGAAGATGGAATGAATCCGGTTATGAGGGACTCATCCCAAGATTTGCAGGCGGTAAACCTGGAAAACTCTCCAAAGATCAGAAAGAGGAATTGA
>JAKAYH010000162.1 GCA_021826835.1 Thermoplasmata archaeon
TCTCCTTAATCTTTTCCGGGTCATCCATAAGGGAAGTAATCATTTACATGGTGAGTCTCAAACTCACTAAAATACATTTGTAATCGTTAACAAGTTGGGGTGCCATGCATGGAAAAATTCATAATAAGTCTGCTTTCAGACCCCTAATATGTTGCCTTTTGCCTCGGAGAAAGAAAAACATAATGATGCCTTGAAAAAATTATATACCGTCCAAAACATCACCATTGCCGTGCCGTCGTAGCTCAGCCTGGTAGAGCGCGTGCTTGGTAAGCACGAGGTCGCGGGATCGAATCCCGTCGGCGGCTCTTTTCCTACTTTCCGAAGCCACATAAAATTTAGATAAAGAATCGGCAGGTAAAGAAATTCATTAATACATTACCTGTGGAGTTTGAGGGCCTGATATTGGAAACTGTGCTGAGGTAGATTTACGAAAATCTGGAGTTGAAGGAGATACTGGAGTCATTCGGCATAAAGGTCGATCGTGTGTCTTCATTTCTGAAGACTTAAGGATGTAAAGTCACCACGATATCAACCTAGAGAACAGTAATACAGCTAAAATCGATAAGAAAATGATTTCCCAAAATTGTATGCCTCCTCAAACTTGCTTTCATCTACCAGGTTCCAAAAAATATTCATCTTAAAAAGCTGAGAAAAGAAAAGCCCTTTTCTTTGGATATCACTAATGTGTATATCACACCTTAATCTCTGTATCACCGGCAAAGCCCTTACATAGCGATAACTTTGATGTCTTAATAAATCTCTTAAGAATACCGAAAATGCAGGCGACTTGCCTAATGTTGAAACTGAGATTACAACCCCATCCAGTTCAACGGAAGCAGGGAAAATTAATGGACTATCTGCATAATCCACTCTGTTGTACAAGATTTCATTTTTGATACATAGATTTTCGATAAGTCCATTGATATCTTCATCGTTAGTCGCTATAATTACCAAGAATGCCCCTGCCAAGTGAGAAGCAATTTCGAAAGATGCACCCATGTCTATGCATAGCCTATCTACGGTCAGATCGTCGAAAGCACTGTCAAAGTTAGCAGAAATTACGGTAACTCTCGCTCCATGGTCCAACATTTGTTTGGCCTTTCTAACGGCGATTTTACCTCCACCAAAAATAATCACTTTTCTGCTCTTCAAATTTAGCATGACTGGCAAAAAACCCATATGTCAGCTCCATTTGATGTTACTTGCATCAATGAAACGATTCAACAACCAAAGTTTAACGACTTCCCCTATAATGATTATACCGGGAGGTATTATTTTCTCGCGCTGAACTAGTTGCGTTATTTCAGACAAACGCCCGGCAACGATCTTTTCATTCAATCGTGTCCCACTTTGTATTACTGCCACAGGTCTCTCTCCATCCATCCCATTAACCATTAATTCTCTTGTTATTTTTTCAATCTCTCCAATACCCATCAGAACTACTATTGTACCCTGAAATCGTGAAACGTTTTTCCAGTCCATATTTTCATTCCTCTTCCTATGACCGGTGATAATCAAAACAGAAGAAGAAAAATCTCGATGAGTCAACGGCAATCCAATGCTCGTTGGGACACCTAAGGCCGAGCTAACCCCTGGAACAACTTTGAATCTGATATGTCTTCTTTTTAATAACTCGATCTCCTCCCACCCTCTTCCAAATAAAAAAGGGTCCCCGCCTTTCAGTCTAACAACGTTATGACCTTGTGAAATATACTCATCTACACCTTCGTATATCCGTTCTACTCTCTGTGCTGAATCACTGTTGGACTCAGGTTTCACTGCTATTAATGTCTTCTTTTTGTCGATAGTGCAAAACAACTCTTTGCTTATCAATCGATCATAGATTATGACATCAGCAGACTCTAACAATGACTTCCCCCTAACGGTAATGAGTCCTGGATCTCCAGGCCCAGCTCCTACTATATAAACCGTCCCCTTCTTTGTCATATTTTTCTGCTCATTTTTTGATGGCATGATCCCCTCTCAATTAATGGCTCCACAACACACTGTAACAAATAATTCGCTACTGCGAACTAGTGAGCTTATCACTAAGTCTATGGCGATTCTTCCACTCACTGATAGCTAAGCGAATGTTTTTATCGGCTAGGAGTTTCATACAGATCCCGTTTATCAAAAGAATTAGATCATCACTTGAGGTCCCATTGTTTATTTCATTAGCCATCAGCTTTATGTTATCGGAGAATGCCCGTATCTTCATTAGTTCCTTATTAACCCCTCTTATGCCCCGGATGTAATTGCTGACAGCCTGTTGTTTTATGCCGAAAATTTCCGACACCTTTTTCTGACTGAGGTGATAGTCTCTTATCAAACCAATCACCAGTGTATTTCTCACCGTGGAACAGAGTACGTTAGCTGCCAAGTCAATGGGAATTTGTGTATTTCTTCTTTCCAATTCATATTTTTCTTTCATGGCCCCAAACCTGTTGCTTTTCAATCTCTATTTTCCAAACATTTCTATTAATCTCTACGATAGACCTAATTGTCAGTTCTAAATCCTGCAATTCATCTCTTATTATTTCTATTGAAGGTGGACTATCAATCATTACTTCGAGGAGATCTGTCGAGGTAATCTCTTTAGCCTTAAGTACAGTCAATACTTCTGGATAAGGGCAAGGAAGCCCAGTAAGATTAAGCCTTATCCTGTTCATATCTTTAGATATTGTTATCACCCTATGTTATTCCATAAATTCAGCAAGTTCAGCAACAGAATACCTTTCACAGAAGCTACTAAACGTCTCATCGTCGACTTTTTTCTGCATAAATTTCTCCACGATATTCCCTATCCTGGCATTGAGATCAGCTATGGGGACAGAGCGTTTCACGAGTCTTCCAAAAGTAGGTTTTTTTCCAAGTACACCGCCTACATATATGTTATATCCCTCGATAGTAATATTGCGGTCACGGGTTAACGTTGCCTGTAATCCTATATCTGCTATTGGAAATCTGCTGCAAGCGCTCGGACAACCACTGACCGACAATTTTAGATTTAGTGCAGAAGGTTCTGTATAAAACCGCTTTTCAAGATAATTCACAATCTCTCTGGTTCTTGCCGATGTACTATCTGATATGACCGCCAACCGGCAAAATTCGGCGCGGCATGACAATGCAGTCCAAGACAAGGGAAAAACATTGAACGGGAGCCCAATCTTTCTCATCTCTTGAATTATTTTGTTTGTGAACTTCCATTCTACTCCAGTGAAGACTAAATTCTGAAAGGGCGTAAGTCGTAATTCTGGCGAAGCATAATTTTCGGCAATTTCTGCTATCTTAAGCATTTGGAAGCTCGTCATTTCCCCATTTTGAATCGGGTAGTTGATGTAGCAATAGTTATCGTTTTTCTGAGGCTTAATTCCAACATGTTCATTTCCACTCGTGACAAGTGCACCATGGTCAAACCTATCGAGTTTTTCTCCAATTACGCTCTGAAGATTTTCCCTGATCCTGTCTATGCCAATTTCATCTACGAAGAATTTGAAGCGAGAGCGTGCTTTGCTGCTACGTGCCCCCATATCTCGAAACATTCGAAGAAGCGCTTCGATCACCTGCAAAACGTTTTCTAAGCGTATAAATACACCTAAAGGTTTCCCGATGCGTGGTGGGGTGCCTGTCCCACCACCAAGAAATGCCACGAATCCAATATCGTCGGTTTCTTTTTTCGTTGCTACCAAAGCCAGATCCTGAATTTCGGGGGAAACACAGTTCTTTGTGCAGCCTGAAATAGATATCTTGAATTTTCTTGGTAGATCTAGAAATTCTCTATTACCGGACACTAATTTCTTAACTTTATGAATGAGGGGGAGGACATCCATTACCCCATCCTTGTCTATACCGGATACGGGACATCCCACAATATTGCGTACATCCCCGAAATGAGCTACTGGTTTCCCTTGACCACAAAAATCGGTCGTGAAGCCAATTTCTTCCAATTTCTTAAAAACTTCTATCGATTCCATCCCATTGATCCAGTGCATCTGTATATTCTGTCTCGACGTTATCTCAGCATGGCCTTTCCCGTATTTTTCTGATATATTTGCAACGGCCCTAAATTGTTCACACGTTAAGAAACCACCAGGGATCGAGACTCTTAAAAAATGCCTAGATCCCCGTCCCTTTTCGCAACCTACGGCATATCTATTGGTAAAACGCATAATGTCGTCGATGTTGTAATTTTCAACCACGTATTAGGAATATTTTAGAGTATATAAATACAACGCCGTTGTTAATTCCTCCAAACTGAGTTGATTTTTAGATAGCATCGGTTATCTATGGCGAGAAAAATAGGGAAAAGTGACCGCCCACCCCACAGTCTTTACTCAGGACTGTTTGCGGATTCTTTCCTTTCTCTCCACGTTGTATAAAATGGCCCCTTTGTCAGCTTAACTAAGATCAAGCGCCATCCTGAACGCAATTGAATCCGTACTTCAACGATAATTCTGCCTTCTCAAGTTCCGCTCCGAGGTAGGCAGCGTGGCTTAGCTGTGTAACGTACCCGCTCTTAACAATCGCCTTCCATATCGACTTTGCGTCGCTACCCACGAATGTTCTCAAAAGATCGTTACGATATGAATAGTGCTCGATTGTGATGAGTTTCTCTTTCTGTTGAGGAATAATAACAAAGTAGCCTGCCCTGTCCATTATAACAGAATCCTTTTCATCATCTTTTGTAATAACAATCCTCGGAGGGGCTGAATCGTCTATGCTTTCATTCCCCCTTTCAGTGCAACTGCAAGGCGAAGAACCCTCTTTGGCGGATTTCTTTATCATCTGTACAATCTTGTCTTCATCTTCACACCCTATCAAGTCTATCATTTTCACCTGTTGACGGAATATATCAACCTCCTGACGACTCACATTTCTCAGAATTGGGTTCCTTCCGGTGGACCCAACGATTCTCATCTTCTCATCTACGCCATTCTCATGCAAAGAGAGTAGCGTTTTTCCGGGTTTGTGCCCTTCTGTATCTTTCCCGCACACTAAGAGTACTCGAATAGCGGGATTCGTAATAGTATTCTTGATGACTTTATCGATGCCTATGTTCTCCGTTTCCGTCTTGCCAACTATGCAGAGTTCTTTAGGCTTAATGAGTGAGAGTTTCTCTACAAGGTCTAGGCTTCCCAGTGTAGAAACGGCAACAGGGCAGTCTCCCCCACTGCACAGGACGATGTATTCTCCAGGAATTGGTGGCCAGGCTTCTTTCACTTCAAAGGAACATGTTGGTGACTTGGATGCTGCTTCGGGGAAAGCCTCGTTGAGAATATTTATAGCAACTGCCGAATAACAGTGCTTGCACCCAAGACACGGATACGCCACGGGTAGCATTCTTGATGACCAATCCTGAACTTTATTGAAGAAATCAGGGGGGAAAGTTGCGCTAAGTGGCCGAAGAGACAATATATTCTCCAGAGCCTCTTTCATACACCCACACCTCAGGCACTTTTTTAAAGCACTTGCCTCCTCTAATTCTGAAACAATTTTTCCTATTGGACCATCCTTTTCCATTATGTTTTCACTCAGTGTTCTACTGGAGTATTATTATCCAATATTTGTTGACCACTGAATATTCCATATTTTGGACTTTGAACAGTACACGTCTTACACAGATAACCTTCTTGAGTTCTCAAAAAATGGCAGCTTTCCAGATTCCTCCTCAGAATGCGTGTCAGGATCTCCTGGTGAATTCCACTTTTTCTTTTGATATCATTGAATCTCATCGGACCGTCACTGTTGCATATTATTGAGCACACAAGTTTCTCTCTCGGAGAATAATAAGGTGGAAAATCACAAAGAACTCCCATACGGCCTAATCATGGCGATTAAGTATATATTGACTGGTAAATGTTGAGCATTGACTGTGAACGTTTTTTTAATTTTCTTCAAAGAAGGTGTTCATCATAGGAAGGCATAAAACAAGACAGAGATTATGATTCGTTGGTTAAAAAATACGGCAAAAGACACAGCGTCCCGAAAGTTG
>JAKAYH010000163.1 GCA_021826835.1 Thermoplasmata archaeon
AGAAGATTGACAAGGACAAGGATCTTTACGCGAAATACAGAACTGACAAGTGCGACCCAGTAAGGGAAAGCGAATGTATCTTCTGTATGGCCTGCGAGAGCGTGTGCCCCACCCGCGCAATTAAGATAACACCTTAAGTTTTTTATTGGAGTATTTCCCAGCAAGGACTCTATAAATTCAACGTGGTGGAGATATATGCAATTTTCACCGATTATCCATTTGGAATAATGTACGGGTTTTATTTTGGGAACCATCCCTTCAATTATGATTCAATTACGTGTTTGATGGTAGAATATACCCATATGAGATGTGTCAATTGATATAGCAACTCTATTTAGCGAATTATCAGGTAATAATAAGTAAAGAAGTATTTGGGTTTGTATAATTCAAAAATCAGTTTGGATCACCCTCTTGGTATAGGAACAAGGACTTGAAGGGAAAATAGGTCTTCGAAATTAATGCCTCCTAAAGAATTTCTAAATAGGCATATATATGGACTTTTTTGGTTGAGCAACTGTGATGGAATGTTTAAGAGGCCTGCATTGGGAAAATTAACATTCCACTTTTGTTATTGTGGGATCACCGTTTAGGAGGTGATGATCCCACGTATACGGGAATGGATATACACTCTAAAATAATTGTTTGTACGACATTGGATGAGAATGGAAATGTTGTGAGAAAGGATAGATTCGAGAATAGTTTTGAAAAGCTGGAAGAATATCTTTCTGCTTTCCAGAGAGGTGACAGTTTTGTCAAGGAGTCAACAGGATTCTATGAGTCTCTTTATGATTTCATAGAATCGCATGGATTCAATGTGAAACTTGCCAATCCTCTGAAGATAAGATTGATCGCTGAATCAAGGATGAAGAACGACGATGTCGATTCTGAGGTACTTGCAAAGCTTCTGAGGAACAACTGGATCCCGGAATCCTTTCTGTCTGGAAAGAATATCAGGGAGATGCGCAGGATTGTGAGAACTGTAATACATCGGAAAAGAGATCTCACAAGGATGAAGAACAGGATCAATTTTGAGCTTCTGAGGTTGCATCTAAGTTATGATGTCAATCCTTTCACCTTGAAGGGAAAAATATTTCTGAGAAACATTAACAATCCGAGGATTCTATCATACCTGAATGTTATGAATTCAATCGAATCTGAGATAAGAAAGACAGATGCAATAATTGAGAAATATTCTTCCATTGATGAGATAAAGAATCTTCAAACCGTTCCAGGTATAGGGTTGTTCTCTGCTATGGTAATATATTCGGAGATAGGTGATATCAGAAGATTCAGTGATTCTGGAAAGCTTGTGTCATATGCAGGAATGATACCCTCAGTCCTGAATGCATCTGATATTATACACCATGGAAGGATCACATATCAGGGTTCCAGTTATCTCAGATGGATCATTGTTGAAGCAGTGCACGGCACATGATTAATGATCCAGGTTTAACAATAACATCATTCTACAAGCATCTGGTAAGGGGAAAGGGAAAGAGTAAGGCAACAATAGCGGCTTCAAACAAATTACTGAAAGCGATATACTGGACCCTGAAAGAAAAGAGACCATATTATTCTAGGAATCAGGCTCAATAGAATGGCCTCGCTTATTCAACGGATGGAAAGCATCGTAAGTGTGATTGAGGGAATCTGTTGAGAAAAGATCGGATTATCCATAGTGCTGGCAAGCAGCGGATAGGTGTATGATCGGATATTTCAATCACACATGCAAAGGAGGCATTGAAGGAGAATTAAGAATGAATTAAGAAAGATTAATGAGGCATCAATCCATTGATGCCCATATAACGGTATCCCTCTTAACATAGGTGTTGAGTAATTCCTCAAAATATTTTTTTTGCAGGATTAAATTGGAGTTGTGGTGTTCATGCCCAACCCCAATAGTTGTAAGTCAAAAAAGGATAATAGAGTTTGGTCTCTCTACAATGAATCGCTTGTAACGAGGATGGAGAACCTTCTCGATTTCAGTGCAATCGAGAATATTAAAGAGGATTTAGCTAAGCAGAATAGAAACAAGGTTGGAAGACCTTTCAGGTTGCCTAATAGTATAGTGGAGATATTCACCAGTATAAGATCGGTATTCAATGCACCTTTCTAGATCCAGAATTCTCTTCTTAGAAAGATGAGTGATCTGCTTGGAATGCCTGAGATCACATATTCCGCAATATATCTCAGAATAAGGAAGATAAGGGTACCTGAGATATGCAGTCTTTCTGCATCTGTTGCCATAGATTCAACCGGCGATTACACAATAAGGGGTGACTGGCTATCAGACAAGTGTGACAAGAAAGAAAGGGTAGATAAAGTTGCATGCCTCCGTTGATACTAATCACGTACAAGCACAGAAGATTGCGATCACGTCTGCGCATATGCATGATTCTCAGCTACAGCCTTTACTTGTGACAGGAAAGGAGGATCATATATTTGCAGACAAGGCATATGATTCCAGAAAGATATTCAATCTTCTGGATTCTAATGGTACAAAGGCAATCACCCCTATGAGAAAGAACTTCAGGACAACAGCAAGGGGATCTCCTCTCAGACATAGAACAGCAAGACAGATCCGAAACTTAGGGGAAGAGCAATGTAAAAAGAACAACAACTATGGAAGAAGATGGATAGTTGAGATATATTTCTCAGGATTAAAAAGAGTCAAGGGTGAAGTCATCAAGGCCAGAAATCTTGAATATGTCATACAGGAAATACCCTTGAAGGTACTGTATTACAATTATATGAGAAGTGATACAAAGGCTTACGGATAATTGCTCAAAACAGTTTTGGCATAGCATTCCTTCAAATACCCTTAGCTATAGCAAATTTGCATTATTGGTGCAATCACTTCATTTAGAAAGGTGATTAAACACTTTTTTTGAACTCACACAATTGGTAAATAGTAATATAATATCCAAATTTTTCCGATCGCTGTCGAATTGTCTGCCCAATTATCAAATCAAGCTCATAATGTTCTAAAAACTCAAAATTCTTAGCCGAGTATTTCATTTTATAATTCATCGGAAAAAAATTTCGTGACTAAATTAGTCATCTCCCGTCAAAAAGTGTCAGACAACACACACACGTTTTCGTTATTCAGTGTAAAGTAGTAAAATTGATAAAATATATATATTGGCGTGCGTTACTAACATTGGAACAATAAAATGTTCGGAACTGGTGATTACACGATGGATAATTTAGAAGACTATGAAAAAAAAATATTTAGTATGAAGGATTTGGAAGTTGAAGACCTAAAGAAACTGATCACGAAGATATCTGATTTCGCAAAGGTATCGCCTGATGGCTTCGTGAGTATAATCAACCTCGACACCAAGAAGGTTACAGATAAGGAACGCATACATTTAGTACTATGTGTCCGATATCTGCTAAACAATTTGCAGGTTAAGATTGGTCGTGAAAACCCTGTAAATGCGGATGTTACAGTAGATGAGCTCGCGAAAATTTTGAAAAAGCCACCGCGAAATATTAGTGCGCGTGTTAGTGAACTCAAAGATGAAAATGCTATTGACAGTCTGAGTAAGGGTGTTTATAGGGTTCGACTCCATACAATAGATGGACTTATTGAAAAACTAAATAAAATAAAAATGGAGGAAGGTAAATGATGACAGAAATAGAAGAATTGAAAAAACAAGTATCTGAACTGCAAATCAGAATAGAGACTCTTGAAGGCTTTCACAGGAATAGTCAACCAGTGCAACAAAGAGTTTTGTCTATAGGTGAATTTGTCGCAGATTACAATTCAAAAGTCTCATTAAATGACAAGACCCTATTAATAGGATACTTCAAGGAAATCTATGAGCATATATCACCTTTGACAAAAAGTGTCATAGAAGCTGGATTTAGCGAGGCCAGGGAGCATCCTCCGAAAAACATTTCTGACAGTATCAACAGCAACCTAGACAAGAAATTTTTCATGTTGGCGAAGAATCAAAAAGATGAAAAATCTTCTGAAAGAACTTTCAAAATAACTACAACAGGAATTAAAAGAGTCGAAGAAGACTTAAAGGGATGGGAGAAAAAGTAAGGTCGCAGAAAAGATAAGTGCAGTAGATAAGGTTTTGGAAAGTGACTTGACGATTACTATGGTAGTTTCTGCACTTAGTTTGGTACTGAACTCTACGTCAAGTCTCGCTTACTCCTATCCAATGATATATTATTCAATTTAGAACTACAAAGTGGGAAGTATCCTATTTGGGGGATTCTTGCTTTTCACATGGCTTGGAATTTTGAGACGTGAAAGTCTAATACTGTCAATTATAGTGCACGGAGTTTATATGGCCATCCTTTATATCACTACCGGCTAAATCAAAAAATTAAATTTACTTTCCTCAACAAGTGAATATTACTTTAATGAAACCAATAGGTTATGTAGTGCTCTGGCTATGTAATATAATTTTTATTCTTTATCTACTTGCCAAATGACACTTTATGTGTTTTAGCAGAAAATGGAGTAGTTAAAGAAGTGAACGATCCGATATACCGGTTAAGGGATCGACAAGTGCCCCTATCTCCCTCTATAGTTCGGGTAACCCGGTTTGGTAAAGGTTCATGGATATTGATCTTGAGGTCATGAAAAAGGTTTTCGGTGTAGGTTTTTGGAAATTCTCCTAGTTTTGTGACAAATTTTTATATTCAAACTTAACTTCCGCATGACAAACATTAGCATTGTTTCATGCAGAACCTGTGTTTGACAATGTTTTTTGGAGATCATCGGCGGTTATGTACGTGCACATTCACGTATTCTGGGATATGGCAGACCAAGTGTTTTCAGAATGTAGGAAGCTTTCAGGCTCTCCGATGAAATGTATATGTGCCTCTTATCCAAATTAACCGGAACAACAGTCAGACTGTTCAAAGACTTTCGTATGCTCTCTATTGTTTTTCCGGTACTTTTTTCCATGATCCGTGAAAGAAGAAGAGACAATACCCACACGAAAACATGTGCACTGATCCTCTCCGATTTCCTTTGATATACTGGCCTTATCTCAATGAATGATTTTATGGTACGGAATGAGTGTTCGATTTCCCACTGTTTCTTGTATGCAGATACAACTTCACTTTCCGATAGATTGGTATTGGTAACGATCATGAACCTTCCGGTGAGATTTTCAGGATATTAATTCTCTTTTCACTGAGCACAGCACTATCTACTGAAAAGTTAACCAGTGATTTTATCTTATCAAGAGATTTCTTCAGATCTGCCTGATCATGAAGTTCTGATATTATTTGCTTTATCACATTGATTCTGTCGTCAAGATCCTTCAGATCAAGCTTTTCTCTTCCCCTATTGTGTACCGCAATGTATTTTCTCCTTTCGGCAAGTTTCCGCTGATCCTCAATGGAATCATTATCCTGTATTTCGTCTGTGTTCATCTCCACCCTCTTGATCAGGAGATGATCCATTGCAATTGCATCAGTGAAATCGGTATCCATCAATATTTTCCATGGAAATCAAAACCTTTTAATTTATCGGTGGACTTTTACCTAAATCGCCCATGTTAGATGTCACTATCACAGTATTTGCAATCGCAATCGTAACGCTTTCGATCGCCGCGGTCCAGGATATAAGATCAAGAGAGATTGACAAGTTTATATTCATACCACTTGTGCTTGTAGGGTTTCTCGGGGGCGTGTTTAATGGGGTACCTCTATCTATCCTAATTCTTCCAGTTGTGTTATTTATATCTCTATTTGTTAAGTTTGTTCCATGGATTTACGCTGTTATTGGAATAGCTGGCTTCGCTCTTTCTTTTTATTTTTCCCCGCCTGGGTATTTTTTAGAAATAGCGGTTGTCTTTTTGATGTATATGATGGGCATTGGCGAAAAACTGTTTGGATATGGAGATGTTAAAGCACTTCTTGCTCTCTCGGTTTCATTCTATACCCCAATTATCTATTCCATCCGCACACCAACTTATATCGAGTCGATTTTCCCCTTTGACTTCTCTCTCCTGTTCACCCT
>JAKAYH010000164.1 GCA_021826835.1 Thermoplasmata archaeon
GAAATGTTCCAGTGTTCTCAGGGTTGCATGTAATCTGTCCCAGTTCATGTCACGATCACATAGACAGTCTTTCCAAGGTATTCCTTTGGACAGTCTATCTTGGCGCTGTTTCCGAACTTTGTCACCGTACGGATGAAATATCCCTCTATGCTTTCTATTTCCAGTCTTGTGGCAGGCGTCAACGGTCTCTTCTTCATTGGATATACAATGCATATCCAATAATAAATGTTAGCATTATCCCAGAACGATGAAACTGTGAGGAATACTAATATTTATTAGAGACAATATTTATCTTCGGAGATACTGTTGCCATAGAAAAGTTTCTAATGAATGAATCTTATCCACTAAAGAAATGCAAGAACACCTTGACAGATCGGGCAAGACCGAATTATATGCCTCCATTTGGTATTTCACCGCCCTTCTAATAGCAGATGGGTTTCTGTCTCTTTTCCTTTTTATAACGATACCAGCAGCCAAAGGTATGTTGGTCTACGGCGATTTGCCTCCATTTTATTTTTCCAATACCACATTTATTTATGCCTTAGGTCAGTTGCATCTTTACTATTTATTGGATTATGTGTTATCACTCGTCATAGGCCCCTCACTTGCGCAGAATATGGTTTTTTTAGTTTCATTTTCATTACCTTCCATCGGTTTGTATTCTTTCCTCATCGTTGTATATCGTCGCCATTTGCCAGCATTGATCACTGCGCTCCTATTGGGGACAGTAATCAATCCACTTTTGCTTGGGATGGTAATAGGTGGGGGCTATGAATACAATATGTGGTTAATGTTTTTCTTTCTTTTTTTAAGGTATTATTATATTGCCATAATAAAGGTAGATTCTTATAGGATTTTTTCATTAGCGGCGATTTTCTTTGGCTTGAGTATTTATTCCTCATTAGGATATATAGGCTTCTTAATCGGCGGTCCAGTGGCTTTAATCTTTATCTTTGGATTTACATTTTTTTCAGGGAAAAATCTAAAATTTGTTTCTAAAGGTTTTACTGTTTTTGTTTTCGTGGCTTTAATAATATTCTCCTCTTTTTTCCTCCAAGGATTAATAAATTACTTGGGGATCCTAAATAGTCCCAGCCGGATTATGGCCGTAAATACATACGTTATTGCTAATGTGATTTACACCTTCAGAAATATGGGTTTCCTGACTTCAATCCTTGGGGGGGTTCATAGCATTTTTTGGTCAAGTTTTGTTATTGTCTCATTCATATTGACTTTGTTTTTCATATTCTCCTCGAAAAAATCAATGGGCAAACGCCTTGTTGAAGCCTCATTAATTACTTATTTCATGATATCGATAATGATTTTTCTTATTTCAAACGGAACCCTATTGCCTTTATTTAGATACGTTTACCTAATCGATCCATTAGATAATCCGGTATTTTTTGAATTCATGCAATTGATTCCCCTCACAATTATTGTCTCTTATTCTTTTAACAAAATCCTCATGTATCTTCAAGGCTTGATAAATGGCGTATCTAAGGAAAATAAGGGAATAACGAATAAGATAAATGCCAGTGAAACTCGAATTAAAAATATTAAAGGAAAGAATGAACATTCAATAAAAGTCTCTCAATGGTTCCTCGTCATTCTAGCATGTTTGATACTTACGCTTCCTGTCCTATCATTACAGCAAGGTTTTAGTAATTTTCAAAAGAATTTTAACTCGGTTACAACTAATGTAAATTCCGGGAAAATATATGCTCCTACGTACTTCAACGCTCTCCACCAATGGTACTTAAATATACCGCATAATAAGTCCGATCTTATTCTTCTTCTCCCATATTCTAACACATGGCTATCCTTAGCTGAAGGATATCTACCGCCCCAATCCATTTGGAATATCCCGTATCTAGGGAATTCATATTCTAATGAGTATAACGTATCGCTTATATACGAAGTTATGAAGAGTGCCTCATCAGGCCATATGAAAGATTTTAGTATTGAACTTGGACTTTCTGGAGTTTCACATATATTGCTGCTTAATACAACACAAAACTACGAGCTAACGCCCACTTATATAAACACAGTACCTTCCTTGCTGTCCAATTACACTACTCTTACGAATGAGCTTTTATCATCCGGTTATTTCAAATTGGAATCCAAAACACTGAATTACACTATTTTGAGAAATTTAAATTATGTAAACCAATCAACAAAACTAAGCAATGCAGTTAGGATCAGAGGTGTTGAAAACCTAAAAACCAAAAAGATTAGCGAAAATCTCAACTTCTCCCTATTGAAACCAGAAGAATTTGGGTCATACCTGTCATCAAATGTAAAAATAATGAATGATACTGCCCAAATGATGGCACCAAATGGTACCTACACGACATTGTGGCTGAACCTTAATTTTACCGCGCCATCCAATCCCCCTTATCCAATGTTTTTTGATCGCTCTTTTGATGTTGAATATAATTTATCCATTTATGGCGCTAACGACTCCTTTTCAGCCACTATCTTCTGGTATAACACTTCAACTCCTGATCAATTATACTCAGAGTTCAGCCAGACCGCAATACAAAAATTTGGCGAGGGAAGCGGAAACTACTCTAGGTCCTTCGACTCGCCACCATGTGCAAAACTTGCCAGATTGGTATTTATTTTTAATTCAGAAAATTCTACTAATTTTGCCAAAATCTCGGACATTAATCTTAAAGATTATTACAGTATAAAAGAAAACACAAATCCCTCTGTTACTTCTCAATACATGAATATGTCATTGGACATAAGCCAGTTGGGAATCTTGGGGAAAAAGACACTGCTAATTCCTCCAGTTTTTCCTGTAGTAACGGAAATTCAGAATCCAATTTTATTGAGTAATATTACTATCTTGCCTATCGTCTCTGAAAATAAGACTAACACGTCTGGCTTTAAGACTTCGATACACTATTCCGACTTTAAGAATTATGCAGCTACTATTGATAATATCTATGTCTTCGAAATGGGAAGAGGCAATATGACAGTCAGATATGCTGGGTTCACCATACCGGGGAAGCAGTTTATACTTGGGAACTTATCAGTTTATGACATAAGTGCCCCCTCCATCTTTAGACAGGAAGTAGGAAATATATCGATCATAAGCACAAATGTTACAATTGCAGCTGCATTTTTACAGTTAGCCGACTTCACAAATCGCAACAACTTCTCTGGTATTAAGGTTATACTCCCCTATGGTCAACTACAGATTAGCGAATCTACCCACGGAGGGACAATTTTTTTAAGAAGAGAACTCACATACTTTGCTAATCCTCCATTTTTTGGGACAATTTTTGTCTTTTTGGATTTTGTACCCCTTTTTACCGCGCTCGTAATTATTGTTTACCAATTAATTAAAAGAAAGGAGAGTAATCAGATAAATAATGGAAGAACTACACACTAGATCTTCTACTTTCTTAATTTTCTTTTCCAATACGCGAATCTCACAATTGAAGGAAAAAAAAACGACAAGAAATGCAAGAGTAACAATGATATCGGATTTGCCTCAAATTTCTGAGCCGGACATCTAGCGAAGCTGAAAATTTCTTTTGCGCTGATACCATATTTAGATTTTTGAAGAATGAGATTCAAATTAATTTTAGTTCTGACAATGGAGCAAGCAACCATTTTCTTATAAGTCGGGTTTTGTGTCATTTTAATCATGACATTCAAGCTCTGCAAAGACCTTGAATAATAATTTGTCAATTTGGTTTCCGATAATGCTAGGTCTAAAATTTGCGTGGTACTGTCATGTACTCTGTACTTAGTTAGAATAGCATTATCTATAATTAAGAGACCCCCGGAAATCACAGCACAATAAAAGTAGAAATTATCAAGATTAGCAGACACTTCTCGCAAATAAACTAACTTTTCCAGTATAATACTCTTTCGAATGGCTATCGAACTACTGTTAAAATACGGATTGAATTTAAAAGCTTCTTTGGGGAATACTTTTCCTGAATCTATGTGTATTAGTAGAGTGCTAGATGGCTTTGGAAAAGGATTTTTCTCAAAGCTATTCCCGTATTTGTCAATAGGGAAAACGGAATTGTGATAATAGACCAAATCGGGATAGTCTAAGAAAAATTTATATACACTTGCTATTTTGTTCTCTACAAACATGTCGTCATCATCAAGGAAAAACAGTATATCTCCTGTTGATTCAACTATTCCTCTAGAAACAGACTCTCCAAACGATTCATTTCCTCTTCTTATTTCTTTTATTCCGCGTTCTTTCATGAGTATATCTATTTCTTCTGATTCAAAATCCTTTAAAACTATAATCTCAATTGGATTTGAAAAATTCTGCCTCAACAATGATACTATAGCCTCTTTCAAGAACGTCTTTCTTCTATACGCAGCCACTATTACGCTAATAGTGAGGACTTTTTTTTCATGCATTTGGTATCGACAACAGAAGTCAACTTATCTATTTTTTCCTGGTTGAATCAATTCTCTTGGCAGATTTGTTCTCATTTTAAATAGAGACCTTTTCTATAATCTTATAATTCCTCTAACAAGACAGTACTAAACCTGTTTTTTCGGCATTATCATGCCGCTGAATGTGGATATTCTCCTAAAAACCCCTTAATTTTTTCTGTTTTTTCCTTCCTTTTCACTCATTTTACATAGCTGCCGCTATCTTCTCTCTTTTTTTCAGGTTCATCAGTGTGAAAAGATTGTAGCAGAAACACTTGAACATCGCCTTTACACGAACACGCCTAACCATGGTCACATAAACATGATCACCGTTGAATTTTCCCTTGATGATGGAGTACGGTCTCTCACCGGGTGATCTCTTCCTTGATATGCGCAGATTCCGTCTCACCTGATCGATTGAAAGCGGATTATTCCTGGATGCACGATCCATTGTCCCGTTCAGTCCCCTGCATGGTGCACCCTGGTATCCCTTGTCCCTGTAACATGGCATATCCGGTACACTCAGATCAACATTGGCATCATGGAGTGCTGCTGTGGTTACGACAAACTCCCTGATCAGTGGCATGTCGACGCCTACAGAGCTGTGAAGCTTGTATCCGAAATGTGTTCTGTTATCTTTCTTTGTGAAGGTACCGTCCTTCGATCTTCTTGTCTTAGCGGATCTTCTCTCTTCCTTGCTGAGTCTCTTCTTTTCTGATGCTTTTATCCTTGCTTCCCTCTTCTGGGCCTTTGTCATCTTTTTCTTCTGATCTGGATCAGCAGGATCACCCTTCCCTGGCGACTCACCCGTTTCCTCATTCTTCGTCATCTGCGGAGGTTCCGGATCCACTGGAACTGGAGGTTTCCTCCTTCCATGTTTTCCATGATCCGACTCAATATATGAGGCATCCTGTATAACGCCCTTTTCGATCCTTATTCCCCTGTCATTGAACTGCTTCCATATGGCTTCCCAGAGTTTCTTGTCCATGCCGGATGATGAGAGTCTTTCCCTGAACAGCCATATGGTTCTGGCATCAGGCATCTTATCCGGATAGTGGAGGAAATGCCTGAATGATATCCTGTCATAGAGTTCCCTCTCCGTTGCCTCATCACTGAGGCCGTAAAGTTCCTGTATGAAGAGTGTCTTGATCATGGTTATCTCATCAAAGTTAGGCCTTCCACCCTTTTCGGTGTTGTTTTTGAAGAGAGATGATACCATGGATCCAAGGGCATTCCAATCCACAATGGGTTCAAGCCCGACAAGTGTATCCATGCTTCTGATCTGGTTATACGCTTCAGGGATGCTGAAATCACGCAATGAGCTCATTATAATACACATGAAACACGCATGAATAAAGGTTTCGCTATCAATAATAATCATTGGAGCCAGGAAAATACTGGTCTTAATGTAAATTCAGTTTAGAAAATCATCTATGATTTGGCTTAGGTTTTTAGAAAAAGTCTAATCTATTCTTTAACAACTCTAGGTTACTAAGTTTCTTTCCGCGATTGTTCATTGTTTCAAACGCTATTGAAACATCTATGTCATCTTCAATTTCATAAA
>JAKAYH010000165.1 GCA_021826835.1 Thermoplasmata archaeon
GTCGATATACTCCATTTCTATGTAGGGAGTTGGTGAAATATTGGCATCTATAATCTCCACAATATTCCCGTGTTTCAAATCATGCAATAGGTTCTGCCAGGTGGTGACTTCATTAATGAATGAGTGTCCACCAGACTCGGTTTTATTCTCGATCACCTTTATTGCTGATTTGTGTCCCGATTGCCTGGATAGAACACGATAAACTTTGCCAAAACCTCCTTCTCCAATATATGCATCGAAGTGGTATTTGTCCCTTAAAGATTCTGGAAAACCGTAATCCGACTCTTTGGTATTCTCAGGCCGCCATTCAACTGTTTCAACTTCTGGTGTTATTTCCCCCTTGAATTTATTGGCATAATCCAGGAAACGCTTACTGTAATCTTCTCCCTTAAGGGTCCTGCATATATCGAGGGAAGCGTACCTGTGCAATGTGCTTACCAACAGCTGAACGCGCCCGCCATAATCAAGGTGAGGACTCTTGAGGTCCTTAATGCTTCCCGACAATTCCCTGATTGTGTTTTGAAGAAGCGGATCATTTTTGCAGTGTTTTTTTAATTCACGGATATCCTTTGAAACAAGGTCAATAACATCAGCCTTCTCCTGATCAAGCATAACTTTTGGCCTAAAAATCACCTGCATTTCTTTAAGGAGCAAATAGAATTTAAATTTTAGGCTGGTTTATATTTAAGGTCCAATTAAGAGCCTTTGCAGCACAACAACTTGAGTGAACAAACGGTATTGCCAATAGTGACAAGAAAGAAAAATTAAGAAAATATAGAAAAAATATTGGGCGAGAATAAAAAATTAGGAATTATTTCCTCCTTCTGACAATTATATAGACTGCAATTCCTCCTGCAACGGCAATAACTGCAACAATTCCTGCAATATATGCCCAGCCAGGAAGTAAAGGTGGTCTTGGATGGTTTATTCCCAATACAGGGCTGACATTGAGAACCTCCCCCGGTGTTACATTATATGTGTTGTTGAAGGTTGCATATCCCGTGGAGGAAATAACCACGTCGTAACTGCCCGCCGTAACAGTAAGATTGAAACTCCCATTGGAAACCGTCAACAACTTTCCATTAACCTGGACAGTGAAGTTCGTCAGGTTGAGATGACCAATTATGTAGGAGTAGTGAAGATATGGAACATTTATGGTTGAACTGTTTCCAGCGTAAGAGAATGTGCCATTGGAGGAATTTGTGTAATACAATGTGGAATTGTAATACGTATAGCTGTACTTTTCATATGCTCCGTTTGTGATGTTGAATGATATTGTGTTCCCGGTAGTAGTTTTTGTAACACCGTTGAATGTTACCTTCCAGGTTGTTCCATTTATTCCATCCGGTGCATGGAAAACTGCCTGTGGCCTAACCCATTTGGATACTAATGGATAATAATCAGTCACACCTTTCGATGGAGAGAATGGAGTGTCGTTTATTCCATCCGAGCCGGCAATATTCTGTCCTGATCCGGATTTCTGGTCAACAGAATGTCCTGAAAGGTTGCTCCAGTAATTTCCACCAATTGGGTAGGAAAGGTTGAACCTTATATTCTTGATTCCTGTCATACTGATCCCAGTGTAATTCAAAAAATCATTGTGGTAAATAGTGGCATTTTCAACCGTGTTAAATCCCAGTGCATCCTGGCTTGTATTTGTGAAGTAATTTCCATAGATTGTAAAATTGTCCGATGCAGATAGAGATGTGCCGTATGTCGTGTTGTAGACTGTATTATTTCCTATGAGTGAATAGGAGACGTGTGTCATACTTATGGCAGTGATTGTGCCTTTACCTGAGCTAGGGCCGAATAAGGTGTTTGATACTATGGTAATATTGTTAGAATCTTGTGCAAACACAAGATTTGACGAGGATGAAGTAACGTTAGGCGAATTTATCATGTTGTCTATAACAGAAGTATAATTTAGGTTAGTAATAGAAATCCCAGTGTAAGAATTAGGAGTGAACAATTCAATACTGTTGTATTGTACTTGTATATCCCGGGAATAAGTATTTCCAAATGCGTTATTCAAAATCAACCCGGTTGCGTATTGCTCGTCAGATATACTTATCTGATTGTGGCTTTCAGTGATATTCGACCCGTGACCTGTTGGATACCCGCCTATACTGAAGTAGATTCCAAAGTTGGCAGCTCCACCTGAAAGAGTAATCTTGTTGCCTGTAAGTGTTTGGTTTGAGCCCGATGACTCAATTCCAAATGAATTTCCAGACCCAGCGTCGGATCCAGTCCATAGAAGATTGTAAATATGGATAGTATTATCAGCAATTATCAGGTTATTGGGGGTATAAACTGCGTTTAAATCAATGCCAATTCCACCTACCTGGGTGTTCAAAGATATAGTATTGTTTGATATCACGCTGTTATTCAGGTAAAAAAGTGGTAGATGAGTTATGGTTGAAATGCCAATGAAATAAGAATCCGAATCTCCTAAAACCACATTATTTACTACATGAATGGAAGTGGAATTCAGCGAAATAAAATTATATTGATCTCCATATGAATTGCTTCCATTTGTTATATTGATGTAGTTGTTACTTACATTTGCCATTCTTCCATTTGTGAGAATCCCAACAACAGTCTTAATTCCTGCAGCATTAATCTGCATTGAGTTCTTAGAGATTGTTGATATCCCATTTGCATAAACAATGGGGGTCGTGACATCACTACCCAATGTATCCAAAATGGTGTTTCCTGTTATATCTAATCCAGAAAGATGTCTATTATACGGGCCGGTTATGTTTATGGCTGAGGCATTATAAAGGTTAAATGTATTGTCCGCAACCACTAGGTTACTACCACCCATCATAACTGCTGACTCGGAATAAGTGAAGTTGCTTGCATCAATAACAGTAGATTTCAGAATTGTGTTGTTTGAAACTTCTAACAGTGCGGGGCCTGTATTTCTTGCTACTAAGGTGTCACTGATCAAAGAGATGTGTGAGGTGGAGTTTGTCATTTGCGGATATCCAAAAGCGCCCGGTAAGTACGCACCCAGTGCAATCCCTGCAAAAAGGAAACCGTTGTTTGAAATGCCTGAAACCATACTTCCTGTAATGTTCACATAGGAAGTCATATTCGATACAAAAATGCCTGTTATTGTTGCAGAAATTGACATATTTTCCAGATTGTCACCAGTGGTGTTGTATAGAAAAACCCCGAAAGACGAGGGTAAAGTCCCCGAGGCATTGACAGAAAGATCGTTGATTGTTACAGAATTTACGTTCGATATGTTAAGTACGAAGAGAGAACTGGATGTGGAATTATATAATGAGTATCCTGCACCTTCTATTTGAGCTGAGCTACGTTCCACATTTAAAGTACCATTTATGTTACCTGTAAATGTGTACACATTGCTTCCAGATGTGTGGGAAATAGGGGCGCCTGGACTGCTTGCGACAATATTGCCATTAGGTTCTATCGTGATGTTTCCATGATAAGAGCTAGCGACCATGGGCATACTGGCATACCCAGACTGCGTGTCATGAGGGGCATACCCCAAAAATACAACAAAAATACTGAAAATCATCAATATTGCAATAGAAAATGCAATTGTTTTCTTCATAATTTATATAAGGAAAGAATGATTACTTTATAAAACAATCTATGGATTAATAATTAATTAACTAATCTATATTTCCATTAAACCTATCCATAAATAAAACATTACAATGAGAATGTTCGTTGCAACTAATCTTTTAAAGCATGGGTGGGTTGTTTTTCTTTCAAGCATCCTCGTGGATTTATAATCCAAGAAATTTGGATAGAATACCCATAAAGGGAATGTAGGAGATAAAAACCAGGATATTCATAAGAACAAGTGAAAAAAGAACGAATTTCAGGATACGGGTTTCCGGAGACACAATTGGATTTTTCACTTTTTTCCCTATCCATCTGATTGAAAGGATGAATAACAGCGGCAAGGCAAGATCAAGAATAACCAACAGCGTTTCAGGGGTTCTTCCGGCAGCTGCGATAATTATTCCAAATATATAGTAGGGTATTGTCACAGGAAGAAGTCTTGGTCCGAAGAAACCAAATGTTATGACTGGAATTAACAGAATGATAAAGAAAAGTGGTTTTGCAAATGTGATAGTTGAAACAGACGTAAGCAAATAACTGTAACCGACAACGTTTACCGAGCCGTAATATCCAACACGATATCCTTGGGTTAAGCTGAGGAAGAATAACATGAATGATACGAGCATAACAGAAATAGCGTAATAATTGCGTCCTTCACTGATATTCCGTTTCCTGTCACCCAGGAGGATTCCCAACCCAGATATCATCACGATAACGAAAAATATCAGAAATGTTGCCCCGGATAGTATAAACAATAAGGCTGAAATTAAACGTGATTTGGTCTTGTAAAAATAGAAACCGAGAAGATACAGTGACGGGAATATGCTTATCGTAGTGAAAATGGACCAATCTATGCCTGCAAGAGGAAAATAAATCATATATGCGGCGACGGCAAAATAGATGTATCGATCTGTAGTAATATATTCCTTTGAGATGAGATACACCGCGATTGCACCTAGCAGATAGAAAATAACATTGAGGGCTGGCATAACTGGTTGGATATATGTCCAGATGTCCGGTACTCTAACACCTATCAGTTTGGAGAACACCGACGTAATTCCGAACACAATCTCTGGATCAAAATGAAGAATCGATATGGCAAGGAGAGCAACAATTACGGGTATGGTCCCCAACACCCAATTTTTCCTCAATAATTCCTGATGCCCAATTAGACCCAATTTTGAGTAATCATCAGCTTGGTATAAAAGATGACCATTTGTGGGAATAATTTCGCTTTGGGTTTTTTAAAAAACGATTATCTCTTAGCACAAATGTTCGACTTTATGTTTACAGGATAATGATAGTTTCGATTGAACAGCTACTTAATACTTATTAAGTGGTATGCATTGAAAGAACCAACTTTTTTTAGCATCGTTCTATTATTAATTGACAGGTGAACTATTGTCAGATAACTTGAAAGAACAGATCCTATCTGCAAGAAAAATGTCAGAAGATAATACATTGGTTACTTACGATCTCACTAACGGTGTTGATTTTCAGCATCCCAGAAAAACCGCAGAGGTCTTTGCCCAGGTATTTTTTGAAACTGATGCCGTAAAGTGGTTTACAATCACAGATAATGATGTTGATTTCAAACCTTCCTACAAGGCTCTTATACTCGTGGATGAAGAAGACAACAAGAATGTCGACAAAACCATGAAGGATTTCATGAAAGATGTGGAATTTGATGAGATAAGTGAGAAATATCTCAAGGAAATACAGACAAAAAGCCATCATCACACAGGCCTTGGATTTGCTTTTTCACCGTTTATGCTTGTGTCAATGTTTCAGGCCCAGAATATAAGTGATGACACTTTGATCATAGAGATTCTTGATGATATTAAGAAGAACACTGAGATAAGAGATGTGGTCAAAAAGAAGTAATGACTCTGTTTCTAAATGAATATTTTAACGAAATATTTCATCAGGACTATTTAGGGAAGTGACATCCTCCCCGCCCTAAGGGACGGGGCTTCCTGCTTCGCCGATCAGGGTTGCCCTTGCGGGTAGTGCACTGATCTCCACAGGCGTAACTTCGGGAGTGCCCCTCCCTACTTTTATCAGTCCAAGATTGTGGATGTTGATTGCGGCATTGAGATCCCTGTCGATCTCATATCCGCAGGAATCACAATGAAATGTCCTTTCAGACAGTTTCAGGGATTCCTTCTCATATCCACAGTTTGAGCATGTACGTGATGTGTATCCCGGATCCACTGATACCACAAGCTTACCGGCACTTTCAGCCTTGTAGATTGTGTATTGTACAAGTGTGTTCCATGAAGCATCCGCAATGCTCTTTGCCAAATGGTGATTCTTCACCATGCTTCTT
>JAKAYH010000166.1 GCA_021826835.1 Thermoplasmata archaeon
AATTTCATTGAATACTGTGGGTATGATTATTACAGCTTTTCTCGCAGGGATCATTTTTTCTCTATTTACCGGAGCACCATTCATAATAGGCTTTCTATTTGGAGCCATAATATCTCCAACTGACCCTGCAACCCTTATACCTTTGTTCCATAAGATCAGGATAAGGGAAGACTATTCAGGAACATTGATAGGGGAAAGTCTTTTCAATGATCCATTGGCCATTATATTCGTAACGCTGGCAATAGCAATAATAGCACCGCAATCCACAGCAGTCACACTATTTCTTACACTTTCAAGTGCCATAGGTTTCATTCCTGCAATTATATCATTTCTCCTTATTCAGATAATAGTTCCATCGATCGTTGGTATAGTTATTGGTTTTCTTATTCTCTATTTGAATAAAGTATTAAATTTTGAAAACCTTATTGTGGGTCTTCTCCTAGGTGTCATTATATTTGAACTTACTTCTCTTGAGGCTCTTAATATTACACCATTTCCTGCCATCATAGCAACCGGAGCCATTATTGGAAATTTATCGGAGAAGTCCATATTCTATGAAAGGGAGAGAAGTTTTCAGGAGAACCTGTCATTTCTTGCGCAGGGTGTCATTTTCATATTAATGGGAAGCATGCTGACAATTTCTGATATTGAAAATTATTGGTTAATCGGGATCCTAATGGCTTTGACCGTGCTATTCATAGTAAGGCCAATTGCTGTATTCGCCTCTGTATTTCGCATTAGGAGGAACAATTTAACTGCCCCTCCCCTAAACCGAAAGATCAAGGCATTTTTTTCTCTTGTGGGACCCAGAGGGGTCGTATCAATAGTTGAATCTACTGTTCCTATTGCCATAGGTACCTCTCTCGGCATTCCTCTACTTCTTAGGTGGGGACAAACCCTGGAGGTTTCCGTTGCCATCGTTGTTATTGTGTCAATTATATTGCAAACACTCTATGTACCTTATATTGCAAATAAGCTTCTGCCTAAAACTGCAGATGAAAAAGTATAAATTTTAAATGATTAAACCATTACTTCCTCGGTCATCTCAAGGGTTTCGAACAGCCTGACCCTGTCCTTGTAGAATAGATTTATGAGGTTGTAAAATTCCTTGTAATTGTTTATCTGTCTTTCAATCATTTTGTCCAGGATTTTTGCACGCATTTCCACTTCTTTTTCAAGATCAGATTCATATTTTCCTTCTTTTTCCGCAATCCTTTTGAGAACATAGCTGAATCCTGAATATGGATTGGTATCAGTTACCGGATTCCATGTGAATGCGTTGTTTACAACAATTTCAGAACTCATTTGGTCCTGACCTGTTATTTCTGATACGGTTTGAATTCTCCTAAAGGAACCCTTTTCCGAGGTAAGGTTTGAAAGGATTATTACAACATCCAAAGTCAAAATTAGGTTTCTTGGAATATTGATTGGTTTTGATTCCATTCTATGGATGAAAGTCTGGATATCGTCAGCGTGGAAAGTTCCAAAAACATATCTTCCGATGGACATTGCCTGAAAGACAGTAAAGGCCTCAGCACCCCTTACCTCTCCTACCACCACATAGTTTGGCCTCTGTCTCATTGTTACGGTAAGAAGGTCAAACATATCGATCTCACCAATTCTTTTACCCGTCTCTTTATCCAGTTGCCCATAACCGTTTCTTGTAATCATGGGTACCCAGTTCTCATGAACCAGGTTGATCTCTCGAGTATCTTCAATGGAAACTATCTTTCTCTGTGACGGAGCGAATAGCAGAAGAGCGTTAAGGAACGTTGTCTTGCCAGTGGCTGTTCCACCCACAACCATTATATTTGCGCCATATTCAACAAGAACCCAGAAATAGGCAAAAACCCTTGAATCACATAACCCTTTCTGTATTAGATCCAATGCGGTGAGTGGTTCACTCTTGAATTTTCTTATGGTAAATGATGGACCCTTACTGGTAATGTGCGTTCCAATAGAAGCCGATATCCTTGATCCGTCAAGGAGCGTTGCATCAACTATTGGATTTGCAATGGATATATGCTTTCCAGAATCCTGAACTATTTTTTTAATAAAGTAATTAAGTTCCTCCTCATCTTCATATCTTACATTGGTTGGTATGTACCCAAAATTTCTATGAAAGATATATACCGGCGTCTCTTCCCTGTCGCATGATATATCTTCTATATTTGGGTCCTTTAAGAGACCGTCGATTTTTTCAAAGCCCTTAATATCTCTGTTGATGTAATAGGTGAGCGTGTCTGTATCAGTCGTATTTAATTTATAACCATCCTCCTTTAATTTAAGCATAAACAGAGAAGGAATCTGATCCCTCTGGATATCACCAAATTTTTCCGGTTCAGTTATGGCCCTAATAAAATCTCTTTTAAGTCTTGAATATCTCTTGTAAAGAGTTGGGCTAATTTCCGGTTCTATTAACTCATAAACAAACGTTGAGGTTACCCTGTTAAGGTAAACCCTAGAATAGACAACCCCAGGAACTATTTCCTGGAATATAAGATCCTCTGTTGCTCTCTTAGGAAATATTATCTTGGTGGAAACCTGCGATTTCCTCTTCTTATTTTTTTTAAGAAAACTCATCTAAAGAACACCTGCGAATGTAAGCACTACGAAACTAATTAACAGGAGAACGCCTGCAATCATGGCTCCAGAAACAAGGCGCCCATCCCGGAACACCCCCGATATGAGGCCGCTTGTCAAAGACTGCACTATAATTCCCAAACTGAATATTCTCTCTATTACGGGAAAACTCGCAACCCCCGGCGACAATGTTGAACCTGAAATACCTGAAGGCTTCAGTTGGGTAAAGAAATCCAAATCAAGCATGAGAATAACAAAAAGGAAAACGCCATATGAGACCGCCATAACCATGGAATAATTCTGCATGTCTGCTGCTCTGCTCTCTCTCATAAGGTATGTTTGAGTTGTGAAACTAGAAATCATGGATATAACATCCGCAGTGTTACTTCCAGATTCACTGGCTTTTTTAAGAATCTTTCCAACTCTTGCAATGGTCTGATCCCCAAGAATTGTTCCAAATCCATCAAGAGCATTTTCCACAGGCACTCCAATACTTATGAGACTTGCAACATGACGCACCTCTTCATTTAGAGGACCATAGTCGTTACCGGAACTTCTTAAAATGGCCTCCGATACAGGCGTACCAAATGTTGTATGCCCTGCAAGATCCCTTAGAAAATCAGGTATTCTCCTCTCGGCTTCCTGTAATTTTTTGGTTTCAGCAAAATCTGCCATACCAAATGGAAGAAGGAGAATAATCAGAAGGATTGTGGACATGGTTAATGGGTGAACGAGAAGGCTTATTGTTGGTATAATACCTTTGATTCCCAATAAGATAATTATGGCATCAACTGAGCCAAATGCAGCAAGCACATAATATTTCAGTTTAATGGGCGCTATAGTTTCACCTCGTTAATTGTGCTGCTCAATATAAGTGCAAACATTACTGCAATTACCGGTATTATGAGCAAAACGATAAGGTATAGTACGAGAGAAAGCACGGGGCTTGGATCCGGAGTCAAAGATGCTACTACTCCAATAATGATCATCAAAATTAATGGAAAAGTAACTCCCACAATAATAAAACTTTCAGCCATAACGGAGAGGGATTCCGAATTTCTCTTTACTATGGTGCTCAGTTCTGTTTCATATTGAAGAGCCTTTTGCTTGAAGTATTCCTTCAGATCTCCTCCAGATGTTACAGTCGTTATAATGCCCTGAAGAAACTCAGAGAGCTTGATTGACGGTGTCAAAGATGCACCCTCCTTAATTGCCGTAACAATATCCTTTCCGAACAGTTTTGTGGTTATTGAAATACCTTTTGCCTCCCTTGCCAGTTCTCCATACTCTTCGCTTTTTGATAACTCATATAATATATTATCAACAGAGACATCGGCAGAAGCCATTGTGGCAATATATCCCATGGCTATTGGCAGAACAGCATCTATCTTTTTTCTACGACTTCCAGCTGTAGAATTTGGAAGTTCTATCATCAAAGTAAAATATATTACAATGGTCATGAACCATATTGCAAATGCCAGAAATGCATAGTGTGGTAGCCTTATGGCAAATATGTTTGCAAAAACGCCTGATACAATGATAAAAATAAGCGCACCCATAAAAACTCTTGATAGATACTCCACACCTGTAAGTGGCATTTTGGCCTTTTGTAGCGTAACATCTATCCTTGAAGTATCAGAATATTTTGTGATCATTTCTCCGAATATTTCCAGGGAAATTCTGTCAAACATACCAAGTCTTTCGACCCTTAGCTTCTTTATTCTCTTTGGGTCGTCCTTCTTTTCCTTAGTTCCTTTAACTATGTTTCCAGTTTTTTTAAGACCCTTTGTTACTCCATCCTTTGAAAATACACTAGACATTATTATCCACTCCCTGCCATTCTTAAGGCGAATGCTGGATCTTTGTAATATATGTTTACAATTCTAGTGAGGTTTGCATAATCTACAATATTGGCGTCAACCATCAACTCAACAAGTTTCTTTCTTCTTTCAAATTCTTCTTTGAATTCTTCATCAGACATTCTTCGAGATTGCTGTATTTCTTTCAATATTCTACTATAACCACTGTATATCTGGGTATTCATATTAAAGTCGAAACTGTAGACTTTGTTATATAATATCTCTCTTGTCTCAGAGTCGACACCAATCACCTCGTCTATTTCTGTGATCTTTCGCACCATCCTATTACCTATTTTGACAAATTTGTTAAAGATGACAAAGTTTAAAGAACTTATGAGTACCCTGGGTATATTTAAAGGTGTAGATTCAAGCCTGTTAACCAATGTATCCATGCTGTCTGCATGTATGGTTGAATAGGCGGTATGCCCGGTCGATATTGCCTGAAATAGTGAATATGACTCCCTACCCCTTATTTCTCCTAGAAGGATGTAAGTAGGTCTCTGTCTCATAGCCATCCTTACCAGTTCAAACATACCTATCGGTGCATTGTGACCCGATAAATTCCCCTGATTATAGACGCTTTCCCTTGTCGATGTGGCGACCCAGTTTTCATGCATTATATTAATTTCTCTGGTTTCCTCAATGCTGAATACCTTTGTATTGGGAGGTATGAACATCATCATAGCATTCAAGGTAGAGGTTTTTCCAACTCCCGGAACTCCTGCAATTATACCAGACTTCAAATTTTCAACAGCGAACCAAAGGTAGGTTACTATTTCTGCAGTTGCTGCTCCATATTTAACTATCTCTACTGGTGTGAATGGGGTTTCACGGAATAATCTGAAAGTAAAAGAAGAACCCTTTGTTGATATCTCATTGCCATAGGTTATCTGTATTCTATGTCCCTGAGGAAATGTACCATCCATTATTGGATCATTCATGGAAATTTCCTTCCCACAAAGCTGCGCCAATCTGATTACATAAGAATCAAGATCCTTTTCAGAGGCAAACAGAATATTTGTTCTTAATGGACCATGCCTCTTATGCTCTATGAAAATGGGAATACCGATACCGTTGCATGAGATATCTTCAACAAACTGATCCCTTATTATGGGGTCCAACGGTCCGAATCCCTCGTAATCCCTTTGAATATAATATTTGTATTTATCTATGGACGTCTTTGGTATTTTTGTTCTTTTTGAGTTCATATAAGAATCTATGATTTGCTCAATATCTTTTACAGAAAAATCTGTAGGAAGGTTATTTGAGCTCCTCACAATCTGTTCCATATTCTTGGAAATGACCTTTACTTCCTGAAGTTCAGCTTCTGTGATCTCTGGCTCGTGGACAATATAGAGCGTCTCCATGGTATCCTTATTCCAGGCTATTTCAATGGACACCACTCTTGGGATTATATCATATTCGTCGACAATTTCATATGATTTGTTTATTTGAGGGGCTTCCTGTTGAACTGCA
>JAKAYH010000167.1 GCA_021826835.1 Thermoplasmata archaeon
CCGATCACAAATTTGCCGAACCACGGAAGTTTCCTGTCGTTGAACCTTCCCTGGAGATCTACCGGATTGATTGGTGCCAGCCCCTCCCTCTTCCCTATTTCAAAATCATCAGCACCGAATGCAGGGGCGGTATGAACAATCCCGGTTCCCTCAAGCAGGTTTACATGATCACCGTGAACTATCCTGCATGCATTTTCAGGAACATCTATTAGATCTATGGGTCTCTCATACTTCAGCCCAAGAAGTTCCTTTCCGGCGTATGTCCTTATAATTTTGTAATTTTCCCTGAGAACTTTGGAAACCAGGGCAGCAGCCATCACCAGGATTTCATCGCCATACTTCACGTCTGCATATTTCTCGTTTTCGTTTATCGAGAGAAGCATGTTGGATGGAATTGTCCACGGCGTGGTTGTCCATGCAACAGCGAACCTTCCATCTCCTATGATCTTGAACTTGGCAAAAACTGATGTGTCCTTGACATCCTTGTAACCCTGGGCAAGCTCGTGAGAGCTGAGCGTCGTTTCACATCGAGGGCAGTATGGCGATATCCTGTAATCCTTGTACAGATCTCCCTTCTCGAACATTGTCTTCATTGCCCACCATTCACTTTCGATATATTCATCTCTGAGGGTTACGTATGCATTGTCCTCGTTTATCCAGAAGCCAAGTTTAGTGTCCAGAGTCCGCCATTCGTCAATGTACCTGAACACGCTTTCCCTGCAGTATTCATTAAACTTATCTATGCCGAAATCTTCTATATCAGACTTGCTCTTGAAACCGAAATGTTTCTCCGCCTCAAGCTCAACAGGAAGACCGTGGCAATCCCATCCTGCATCCCTTCTCAGGATATTGAATCCACGCATTGTTTTGTATCTGAGAGCTGTATCCTTGATTGTTCTTGTCAAAGCGTGACCGACATGGGGTCTTCCATTGGCGGTTGGAGGTCCTTCAAGAAAGATGAAACTGTTTCCTCCTTTTCTCTGATTTTCAATTTTTTCAAAAACCTTGGAATCTTCCCAGTATTTCGTAACTTCGTCAGCAAAATCCTTTATCACTTTGCCCTGCGGAATCAACTCAAAACTCATATTGAACTATACCTTAATCGCAATTCAATTAAAAAACTGATCCCGATTCATCTGGATTAACCAGTACGGGCAGTACATCGTATTGGGAAAACTCACGGAATGAGGAAAACTAATTTAGATGATTACTATTTGACTGAGGGGGCTGGAAGAGGTTATCCTATGGAAAGTTGTCGTTTGGAAAAACTTTTTGGATGGAGGTACTGATTATGAAGAATAAAGAATTGACAGGTTCTTCAAAATATCTGAATATTACAATGGAAAAGTCTCACGGCATTGTTTACACCTCCGAATGGGTGATTAATTTTATATTAGATAGTGTGGGGTATATAAATAATTTAGAAAATAAGACCATAATAGACCCTTCGTGTGGCGATGGGAATTTCATGGCAGTAATACTGGATAGGTTACTCAGGTACCTTGAAAGGGAGAATTTCTCACTTGATGATAAGAAGAAAATCATAATGAGGAATATATATGGCATAGACACTGATAGAGCCGCACTGGAAAAATGCGTAGATAAACTTCACATGATGCTTCTAAAGCATAATATAAGAGACAGGGTGAATTTCAACCTGTATAACAGAAATGCCCTTGATGTCGAAATGAACAGGAATTTATTTAATAACTTTGATTTTGTTGTAGGTAATCCGCCTTACATCAGAATTCAAAATATAGATAAACAGACAAGAACCTACATCCAGAATAATTATCCACTCTCTGCTTCGGGTTCTACTGACATATACCTGGCCTTTTTTCAAATGGGTGAAAATTTATTGAACAAAACCGGAATTCTTGGCTTTATAACACCGAACACTTTTTTTTACAGCAATGCTGCCAGATTATTCAGAAAGCATCTGAAAGAGGATAGAGCAATTATCAAGATTATCGATTTTAATGAAAAACAGTTATTTGAGGGCATTACAACTTATAGTGCGATAACCATAATCGGTAAGAATCGAAATAATACTTATTTTTCGTACTTTTCCTATGATAATGAGCTGAGATTCGTTGACGACATCCCATTTGCAATTCTTAATGACAATAGATGGGTACTGGATAAAGTGAGCATACTGCAGAGGATTGGTGAAATTGAGAACCATGGAGAAAAATTGGGAAAAATTGCAGAAATTCATGTAGGTATAGCCACCCTGGCTGATGACTTTTACATTTTCAATGATGTTATGTTCGATGAGAATAAAGCAGTGATCAGGCTAAAGAACAATAAGAAATATGAAATAGAACGAGAGATCCTCAAGCCAATAGTGAAAGTTTCAACGTTAAAGAATCCAGATGACAGCCAGAACCGGTTTGTTATATTCCCATACAAGCTAATTCATGATAAATATACGCCAATTGAGGAAAGTGAACTTCAAACGCGATATCCACGAACTTACAGTTATTTCTTATCTATCAAAGAACGACTCGAGTTAAGAGACAGGGGTGAAAAGATATCGCCATGGTACGCTTTTGGCAGGACACAGAGCCTGAATACATCCTTTGGAAAAAAGATTTTGGTCTCACCAATCGGGAATAGCCCAAGATTCATGGTGTGGAATAAACCTGATTTTACATTCTACGCAGGCTACTGTATAAAATTTAATGGAAATTGTGAGGCCCTGGCACAACAGTTGAATTCAGAAGACATGAAATTTTATATCGAACATACAAGCAGGTTATACAGGGGCGGGTACAGATCTTATTCTAAGTCTTTTATTGAAAATTTTGGTATCAATGTCTCTATGCTTAATTGAAGACAAGTAATGACCAAAATGTATTGTACCAACCAATGTTTAGTATGGAGTTACCCGGATTAACATCCAAATTGTATTCTGAATATTTAAATATGATAAAAGGAGGGAACATATTGATTTTCTTTACTGCTCTTTGGAATGAATGATGCCGGAAATGACTTATATTTTATAATAATATTTTTTAGAAATGCCTATGGAAATCATGAATAAATCAGTAGTATCCCAAAAAAACCGAAGTGAATCCCGATACAGTATGCATCAGGCCACTTAAACTGGATCAAAATGGAGACTGGCATGGCAGGAATCGTTCGGATTCTAAGTAAGTTGACAAAGGATCAGAATGATGATCAGAAGAAAACAATGGACATCATATCAAATCTTCATGCATATTTAAAAGATATATATCAAAAACAGAACGCAATAGAGGATGGGGCTGATCGGATTCGAACCAATGACCACCTGGTTATGAGCCAGGCGCTCTACCTAGCTAAGCTACAACCCCATTGAATTCAGCGATGTCAAAATTTCACTTAAACTTTTCCAATAGTGTAAATGATTTTTACCTGATTTACCTTGATTACTTCCTTCTTAGGCTGCTATACTTCCGAATGTACATACCCAGCCAAACAATCATTGCAGCTGACCAGCTTGATAGAAAAATCATATTTTCAGTTCTATTGCCCGGGTGTTCAGCAAAAATAAATATAAATAGGAGAAGTAATGAAAATGAAAGTGAAAACATAAATTCCCTCTTAGTAGTTCCCATCATATAATCGCATGATGCACCAATATAAATATACTATCCTTGAACGCCGCCGGTCGGGTTCGAACCGACGACCGCTCGCTTAACAGGCGAGTGCTCTACCAACTGAGCTACAGCGGCTGGTTCTGGTTAATTGAAAAGGTGCAATTAAGTTTTTCGAATTATGAATATAGTTTGAGCCACGGCATCCAGTTGAATTCTTATGTGATTACTCTCCCCATAATGATATAGAATCAATGTCGAATCCCGCAATATCACATATTTCATCATACATAATTTTTATTCTTCCTGCAGCTTCCTGCAGTCCCTTTTCCCGGTATCTCTCCACCTGATCCTGAATTGATATACGCTTACAACCTTTAACCAGGTTGTCCGCAGTGCATACTATCTTCTCTTCAATCGTTAATGGCATTAATCCCCGGGCAGGCAAATCCTGGGTTACTGCCTCCTCATCTGTTATTCCCCCTCCAATATGCCTTAGCACTATATCCTGGACCCTTTTAGAGATTCTCTCCTTCTCGAGGATTCCTTTTCCAGTAATGGAGTGAGTGATTCCATTATCGACAGTCCTTCCGATATCGTGAAGAAGAGCTCCTGCTGAAACTACTTCATAATCACAGTCAATATGATCGCATATAATGTCCGAAACATATTCAACGGCCAGGCTATGCTCTATGAGTTCATCAGATGAACCGTGTCTCCTTAGTATCTCCAGGCAAGATTCCTTATTTGGTACAAATTCTATAGACTTACCCCTATCATTCGGGATTATTCTGGTCTGGCCGCTCTCTCTCTTTGCCAGTTCCCTGCCTTCGAAAATTCTGTCGAGAAGTATTGCCAGCGCAGAAACTTCGCTTATTGGCTGTTGCGTTACTGCCACGTTAAATGAGGCTTTTGAATAGACTATTCCCGGAACCTTTTCAGCTCCTACAAATATATAAATTTCCTCATTCTGCTTAATAAAATCCCTAATCCTTTCCTCAACATCCTGGAGGGGCCTTCCATACATTGTAAGATGTATATATTTCTTATCTAAAGAAAGAAATCCGTTAAGCGGAAATCCAGTCTTAACACTAAAATCTCCTCCAAAATTATCCATTACTTTTCTTATCCCATCCTCAATATTTCTGTCTGGAGAATCAATAATTATCCCCTGTGCACCGAATGCCCTTGCCGTAAGGGCGACATGAGTAGTTATTCTTTTATCTCTTGCAGGCCGGTGTCCATATCTGTAAATAATGATTCGGTGGGTCATTCTTCTATAACTTTCTCAATTTTGAAACCTTTAATCTGAAGATTTCGAGATCTTTTAACCAGGCCTTTTAGAAGCGTTTGAGATACCCCAAGTTTCTCTGATACTTCTCCAAGGAAGACGCCTTCACCGGAGGTCATCATTCCCTCTATCTCTTTCTCATAAACTTCAAGCTGAGGGTCAGAAAGTGTGGTTGCATAGATTATATCTGCAAGTTCCGTCATTGTTCCCATTAAATTTATCTGTACATTGTTGTAGAATGTGTGGTAAGCTTTCTCTGGACCATTTTCACCAGTCATCCACTGGCTCTCTAGCATCTTGATCTTGTCAAGGTACAAAAGGGCCCTCTTACCCTCAACGCCATATTTCTCCTGTATTTTTGGCAAGGTGATCCAACTTGTGGATAAATCAATAAGCAGTTTCCTCTTGATATCAGTATCTGATGCCCTGAATATAGATACCAGTTCTCCAGGGTCATTTATAACCTTAATTCTTCCTGCCATCTATAAGGTATTTCATTAACCTATATTTTTATTGCTAATTTTCTTAAAGGGGGATGGATCGATTGGTGACCAGATGATCTGATTTGTAATTATCTTCGATTAACTCCCGAGATAAAGAAGATATCCTGAAAGGAAGACTGGAGTATCTTCAGATTGTGGATATAATCGTTCATGTGATGTGAAAGATCATGGAAACAGGAGAGAGATTAACATCAAGATAACAGTGTGGCGAGGATAAACAACCAATTGTATGTTTCGGAACTACAGGATAAAACATAATTATGAATCAGCATCCAAGCCATTCCTTCCATCAGGGATGACTTTGTATTTTTATGTTTTATGCGAGAACCGGGATTCGAACCCGGGTTAAGGGCTTGGGAAGCCCCTGTGATAACCACTACACTATTCTCGCTGGATCACTTCGTGTATAGGAATGCCTTATAAAAAAATTGCGAGATGTGAAAAAAGTTCAATCCCGTAAAATCTCTCAAAAT
>JAKAYH010000168.1 GCA_021826835.1 Thermoplasmata archaeon
TGGTAAGCCAATAATCTACAGGTGAAATAATGGTAGTCATTAACTTATGGAACCCAACTAACGTTGACTTGCTATCTGCCCTCATAATATCATACCTCCTTGGCATAATCCATGGAATAACTCCTGATGAGCACACATGGCCTATAACATTTTCCTATTCAGTTGGAAGCTACAGTACCCGTAAAGGTATGAAGGCTGGACTTATTTTCTCGAGCGGTTTTACTTTCCAACGCGCACTGTTATCAGAGATTGCCTTTCTTGCGCTTGCAGGAATTTTCATGACTGCTGCTGCGTTTGGGATTACATACATAATTGTGGGAATAGCCATGGCAGTTGCCGGTTTTTACATAGCTTCCAAAGGGAAATATCTGCACTGGCACTATCTTGAGCATACACTGGGCAAAATGGTCGGACTTCACAAAAATAATCCGGAGAAAGAGCATGCTGAGCTGGAACACGAAGCAAACCCTGTTTTCATTGGAGATGATATGAAGCCCATCCCATTGAAACTTGCCTTTATTCATGGTCTCATAGCAGGTTTTGGGTTTGGAGCCTTCGCACTAATAATATATCTAGTACTGGCACCGTCCATGCCATCAATTTATTGGGGATTTGTTCCTGGTATGTTGTTCGGTCTTGGAACCATGACCATGCAGATACTCTTCGGTGCTGGTTTTGGCGCGTGGCTCTCGAAAAGCAAGAAACTTACAAAGAATGGGATAGCCTTTGTCGCTAAGAGCATCAGCAGGTATGTGCTTACCTACGGAGGTGTGGCATTTATAATAGCAGGAGCAGCGATACTGATTTTCCCTCAGCTGCTTGAGTATGGAATTTCCACTGGAGTTCATGTTCATAACCTTGACAATCTAGGAATTGGGTTTTTCCTTGTTATATTCGCTGTTGTAATAATAGGTTTCCTCGGTTACTCCACATCAATCAAGAAAGCTGTGAAACTTGGTTATACCTCGAAAGAACCACTGCAATCATCAGTAAACCTTGAGGAACCAACGGTAAAGTGATTCCTGAATCCTATTTTTTTTATAAAGCAAACAACCCATAATTCTATGTTGGAAATGTACCCATAATCGAAATATGGCAAAATCCAATTATGAAATTTCATCAATCTATTATGAACTAAAGTCTTGTCGTTTAATTTAGATTGCAGTATATTTTTACAATTTCTTATGACAAAACTCCAATTTCCACGACATAGTTATTCCCTCCGCATAGTTTGTTTTGTCTTAGGAAGTTTGCCATAAAGACACTTATAGGGATAAAGATTTGTTTTCATGATTCGTTTAGAGTTTCTAAAATCATGTTGTGTTAAAAAGTTCTGTTTATCACTCATTACCGGAGCGTTTAGAATTTAAATTATATAGCAACTCCCATTGTTATTGTAAACTCTAATAGCAATTAAATTTATAAAGATCGTTTAAATGTTATCTTTGTGCAGAAGCAAAAAATTGTGAGTAAGAAACAACTAAAAGAGAATCTTCGTTTTTTTATGGAAGAAGATCCGATCGGTAAAATTGTTTATGATAGCCTTGATAAAATTTAATTTTTCAATTTCATAGCCGAAGAAAAAATTATAAAAATTCACCAAGACATTGCAAGTAAATATGGACTAAATCAAGGTTGCATTAATAAGAGTAATTTAATACGAGACATGTAGAAAATAAATGAAAAACTTTACCATAAAGAACTATATCCAAATGTTTTTGATAAAGCAGCTGTATTATTAGAATCGAGCCAAGACTGAGTTATTTATTTTTTTAAGAGCCGTACCTTTCTTAAAAGTCAATGGATTTAAGAAGAGTATATTTATAAGCATTCCTATAGATCGAGGAGTCGTTATATTACTGAAAAACTTATCGGCTCTGCCATGATTTCTTCTATTAAACAGAAAAAAAACCTTATTTTAAGGTATATCCTGGTTTTTGTATTAGCCGTATCTCTTGTGATTTCGTATAATTTTCCAATGGAATCATATGGTTCATCGCAAAGCGTTTCAACTTCTCATAAGAATTCTCTTCTGCCGATTGCTATGCCATTAAGTAGTACCAATCAAAATAATGTAAATAGTGATGCTTTATCCACATACTCAGTAGTGAATCCGTACAGACACTACATGACCGAACCCGCACCGATTGGCATAACCGATTTTGGTATAGGTCCAAACGGCGTTCCTTATTCATATAATACAACATCATTTAGAGGTACAATTTCTTTGGAGAATTTAAGTGTGGTAAATAAAGGACGATTAGGGGATTCCGGTTGCATGGGATTTCAGCTGAATGTAGTCCTATGTTTTAAGTCCGGTAGCAGTACATATTCCTATTGGGTACAAAACGCCGCTAAGATTAATACAAAGACACATTGCATTGTACTCATTGATAATATTTGGAATTTCACAGGTTCAATATATTCCATGCCAGATTGTACAGTTCTTGGTTATGGAGGAATAATTCATAATTTTGATGCTAATTTCTATGAATATTCATATCCTGTTTCGGGCGAGTTTAATACACCATTGAATTTGACTCTTCAGACAAATGTTACAACATATAATGATGGAGTTCCGGAGCTTCAATTAATGTACAACATTGGAAATGGATTTGTAACCTACGATGAACCCCAATTCGTCTTTACCAACATTGCGACTAACCCAGTCTTTAAAGTTGACGGATCACAATATGCTTTAAGTAATGAGACATTTTACGATGCGGAACTCATAATGGGTGGTCCAGGTGGCGGTGCTGATATTTATGATCAATCCTCCAACATTACTATGCAGCTCCAGTACTGGAACGGATGGAATTATCAGTATGTACCCAATGCATACAATTTTGGAGCGAATACCGCAGAGGGTTCCTGCAATGTCATTGCATCCGCGTTTGATAATTCACGTAATGATATTTTGGGAAGCCGCCTTGCTCAGGGAAATGGATCATTGGGTCAGATTTACAACTCAGCAAATCTCTCATTCTTCCATTTAAAAGTTCCATTCTTGCATGGTATAATGGAATTGAATGGCCGAAACTTCACCTTCACGAAAGGTCAATTAGATCTTACCCTGCCATATTATGCAGGATTGCAACAGCTGAAAATTATGAATAATAATAGAGTTGTCTATTCCACAAATATCACTCTGAATAATGGTCAGTATAAATATCTGGCATTGACTAATCTAACGTTCAATGAAAATATTTCCTCGTTAAAAACACCAGAAGATTTCAAATGGTGTCTAGATATTAATGGAACTGAATACAATACAAGCGGTAAATCTCTGAGTTTCTGTATACCCGTGGGAAACTACACATATTCGGCATCGTATAGTCATGAAACAATCCCATTTTACAATGAGAATGGAACACTATTTTTGAATAGTAATAACAAGACAATCAACCTCTATTTCTTTGAGAAGGCGTTTGAATTGACGCTCCATCCATTTGGATTAAAATCTGGAACACCATGGAATGTTTCCGTTAAGGGAGTTAATACCTATTATGGTTCTTACCCCAATTCCATTCAAATCTACTTACCGAATGGAACCTTTACTTTCACTGTTGGAAATATTGCAGGTTATTCTATCATATCCAATTCTTCTGTTATGTTAACAGTCAATGGAAGTTCACAATATTATAATATAGCATTTATAAGGGAAAGAGCGAAACCTCCAGTATATATAATAACATTTTTGGTGAATAATTATCCAATGGTAGTTTTAATTTCACTTTTAACCGGAATTGTTTATTGGTATTATAGGGTAAAAATAAGACCTTCCAAAGGATCGTGATATAATTCATTCAAATTGATTAAAAGCAGATTTTAGACATTGTCACATTCTGGTTGATAAATAGTGATGATACCAGAATGATGTATTCAATAATCCGTCATTTGTCTTGAAACGATGCTTGAATAGCCGTGACTGTATTAAAAAAAGCAGGACTGCTTTGTCTGAGGTTTTTTTGCACATGAGGTCTCTTAAGATATGGAATCAATTCTTTTTTATGTTTCCTGACATTGTCACAATTGGCAAAAATAGTTAAACCCCAAGCTGTACTAGTGCTTTATTTCCAATTCCTTAGTCAATGTGTGACTTTTTATTTGTAGTACTATTGTTACAAGTTTTTTTGAATTTTTATTTCGCCACGAGCAGCCATTTCCAAAGTGGTACGAATTTCACTTCTTGTAGAGAATAAGACTTTGTGTCTTCAAGATCCCAAGTTATAATCGTTAAATTATTACAGTTCAGTTTATTCCCTGCTTCCAATAAAGATCCTATTTCCCTGTTTTTCATGTCGTTCTCACTGGAAGCATATGTTACCTGAATCAGTTCTTCTATTTTTTCCCCCCTTTTCAAGACAAAATCAACTTCACGATCCCTCTTATCTCTGAAATAGTATATTTGATTAGCAGCTTCAGATGTTTGTTTTCTTTTTAATTGAAGAAATACAAGATTTTCAATCAATCGCCCTTTGTCATAAGGAAGTCTCCATGCGAGCCAATTATCTGCCAGATATACCTTCTTTGGCCATCCAGACCTTAAGGCAATCTTAGTAGAGTATCTCTCAATAAAGAAAAATATCATGGTATCCTGCAATTTTTCTATGTATTCATAGACTGTGTTTTTACCAAATTGCATTCCTCTTGACCCTAATTCATTGACTATTTTTCTCACACTAATCTCACTGGCAAAACACTGAGTTACAAAATTGAAAATGAATCTTGCAACTTCTATACTTTTTATCTTTTGTCTCTCAACAAAGTCCTTGAAGAATATAAGTTCCCTGTATTCGCTCAGTAGTCTATCTTTTTCTCCCTTGATTAAAATAATTTCTGGGTAACCTCCTGAATCGACATATGTCGACAAAAGATTTTTCAACATGCCAATATCTTCAAGAAGGTTGAAATCTAACTGTGTGTTCCCTGTCGCAGCAAGAAATTCACTGAAAGAGAAAGGTAATAGCAGGAAGGAAAAGCTTCTTCCCCGAAGCTGAGTTGCTATCTCTCTTGTCAGTAGCCGGGAAGATGATCCGGATGCATAGACATTGTAACCTCTATCCAGGAGAGTTCTGACAAGACTTTGCCAGTCGTCCAAATTCTGAATTTCGTCCAAGAATATGTTCTTCACTTTGCTACCACTTACCTCGGTAAATAATTCTGTTACCACCTTCAAGCAGTCAACGGCAGAAATCCTTTTTAGTGCAACATCTTCAAAATCCAAATATACCGTCTCCTGCCGTTCTAGATTCAAAATTTCCTGCCACATCAATGTTGTTTTTCCTGCCCTCCTTGGGCCTATGATAGTCGTTGCTTTACCCTTCACATTTTTCAGAACAAGTTCTCTCTTAACAGTCTTGTTTATATCCTTGTGAAATTGGTTTATCAAGAAGTCTTTTACCAATCTAATTTCCATGTGTATTTATAACTGAGACATAAATTACCTTTTCTATATCAGTAACTGATACAATATTAATTTTAAATGATATGATTTTAACCAATGGTGTCGTCGGTTCTACAGACATTACGGTGGATCTCGTGGTAAAGCTACAAAATACCGCGGTCGAAGCATATTACTGTCTTGAAAAGCTTCTAATTTCCATTCCTTAACGCCATCTTCTGAGTGGTAGTAATCTTTGAATTAAGATATTCTGCTATTGAATTCGTTATTAAATGAAGAAAATATGCCCTCACTCCCTAAGATGATTCCTGATCATTTTGACTTTCTTTATTACCGGTTCAAGCCTTGAATGCGTAATCGGATGTTCTATGCTAACACCCACTAGATCG
>JAKAYH010000169.1 GCA_021826835.1 Thermoplasmata archaeon
CACTTGGTGTTTCCGAGAATCTCACACTGACAGGGTTGTTGACTCTGTCTCTCCCCGGAATCCCCACATATGCATCCCTCGTTGTCACAGTAGTTACACATTCAATTTCACCTATCCAGTAAACTCGGCTGCATAATCACTCCATTCAGGGTTGCGAGGTTGGAGCAACCGAATTGGGATTACTCAAACTTATTTCCACACTCTCCACAAAATTTTGTCCCAACCTGGGTTTGTGCCCCACATTTCTGGCATTTCAACAGCCCAACGGTAGCTCCACAGTTGTTACAAAATTTCCCTTCTCCTGCAGGCTTACCGCATTGTGGACAAATGGTCTGTTTTGATTCTATATTTCCCGTGAATACCTGCGTCTGTGATGCCTTATCCTTTATATCCTGCACCATTTTCTGTGCCTTTGCCGCTGCCACTTCGGCGGCTGCACGGGGGGCATCTTCCACACAAAGTCCATTCTGCTCATTCCAGTCGGTCTCGCAAACCCATTTCCTGCATTTTGGACAGCGCTGGAAATGGCTCATAGCTTCATTTTGTCCTACCTGAAATGCCGTTTCGTGTTCTTTGTGCCATTCTGGTGACATTCCCTGGAATTTCTGTGCCAGAGCATTTGCACCAGCCGATCCGCCCCACCCTAGGTTTGAGGAGGGTAGGACAGTATTCCCGGCGACATATATTGCTGTGCCCAGACCTCTCAGCAGTCCCGCTTTTTTATGAGTTCGGGAAGCAACAAAACTAGTCTTGAATCCATCTCGACAGACATCACAATAGAAAGTGAATTGGAAGCCCGCATCCGTGCTATTGTCATCAAAATTCCTTGTTATAGGTTGTAGAGTCATAATATTATCCGCCAATTATAATACTTTCCCACAATATATACATTTGTCTGAAACAGGAGACTGCTCTTTATGACATTTTCTGCATCTGACCTGTATTCTTGCATCACATTTATCACAATAGTCCCCAAAGAAAGTCTCTTTTCCACACATAGGACAGATTATTCTTAACGCCTGACCGCAACTGCCACACTTTATCCAGTCTTTATGGACAGGGCTCTTGCACTTCGGGCACATCAGAGGCCCAAGGGGGTTTATCTTTCCACAAAATGGGCATGTGTTGGATTCGGCAGCAATCAGCTTATCGCAGTAACGACAAGGGTGTTTATATCCTATCATATTTGAGTACTCCGTTCCAAGCATATTCACATCACAACAATTAAATCTTTTTACATTTATCCTAAGGCGTGATAGTATCCCGAATTTTGTGAAATAGAGACTTGAAAAATTATAATTTTATTTATGGCATTTAATCCTCAATCGATTATATCGATTCACGCTGAATTATCCAAATAATGATCAGAGCCAGCATCGAACAGGTCACATTCCTAATGCCCATTTATAGAAGGGTACTATCTTGATTCTATCATCACCAGTCTGGATTTTCTGCTCCTCAAGAGTTATTATTGTACTACTATTGAGATTTAAACGATCCATGATATATTTCAGCGGTTTCACCTCCCTGTCCAGGTTCTGAATATTAAGATCTACGCAAACCTGAATAATCTCGCTTATCTTGAGGTCTCTTACCAAAACAAAGTCTATCTCTATGTTATCTTCATAATAAAATATCTGAATTGATTCACTTTCCTTCCTTCTGAGAAGCTCGATATAAACCGCATTTTCAAGTAATTTTCCAAAGTCGTCTGAAGTTTTATAAAGTTTAGAAAAGCCGGTATCCATCAGATATAATTTTTTTCGGGACTGGTGTGTTTTCTTGAAGCTTTTCGAATACTTAAAATTCATAGAAATAAAAAATACACTTTCTGCATAATTTATGTAATCGTTCACTGTCTTCTTACTTACCTCAAGGCCGAGTGATTTTAAGTAGGAATATAATCTTGAGGCACTCATGTTGCTTGAATATGAGTTTAGCGTATACCCCAAGACCATCTTTAACATATTTGTATTCGATATTCGATAGCGCTCAACTATATCATGGAATACAATGGCATCATAATATGTGGAAAGTATTTTTCTTTTCATATCTTTGCTTTCTAAGACGGCAATTTCCGGAAATCCACCATATTCCAGATATTCAATGAGTTCCTTTTTTATAATGCCTAAATTTGAATACAGAAACTGTGTATTCAATGGAACAGAACGTGCCTTAAGAAATTCTTTGAAAGAAAGAGGATACATAATATAAGTAAGATTTCTTCCAGCCAAAGCGCTGGATATCTCATAGCTCAGCAGTTTGGATGAAGATCCTGTCAGAAATATCCTAAAGTTGTATGAGTCATATAGTCTTCGTACAAGTCTATCCCATCCTGACACATTCTGTATCTCGTCCATGAAGAGAAAGATGGGGTATTGCTTATCAGGTTCAGATAAGGATGTGTAAATATCCAGAAGTTGATCAAAATCGTTCGCTTCAAAACCAATAAATCTCTCATCCTCGAAATTCACGTAGAGAATGTTGGCTCTGGGCACACCTTTACGTTGGACTTCCTTAATCAGATTGAATATCTCAAAAGTTTTGCCAGACCTTCTAATTCCGGAAATAATTATAACCTTGTTTATTGAAGTATCAATTTCAATATCCCGTGGTATTGCGTTCGGAAATTGCATAGCCATATATTCCGCAATTGCTCTTTTTACACCTTCAATGTTAATCATTTGTTTCCATATGGAAACAATATTTAATAGTTTATGTATCTGCATTGAAACATTAATTAAACCGAACAATGTTCGCGTTGCGAATGCAAATACCTATTCATTAAGAATGAACATAACGATACATGTTGCTTAGAGATGCCTTGAAAGAAGTGATAGCTTCACAGAAGGAAGTTCTGGAAAAATTCCCCGAGGAACTTACCGGATGCCGGGAGAAACATACGGTGTCCAAGTGATCTGATTCTGCAAAATTTATATCATTTTTTAATCGGCTAATAAGTGCATTCATCTGGTCTCCTTTTAACATGTCTGAAGCCAGATGCACCTCTTCCACCTTCACCATTGAAGACCTCATTGGCATCAGAACGAGGACAACCGTCGGGAAAGGTAACGGGCGTATCCACAATTCTTGGGGTTTTACTTCTTATGGGTAGTTTCTTTTTGAAGTTTTTTCGAAAGAAAATGACAATCGATAGGATTATATTCCACAGGATTATAATTTACAGGATTATGTTCCTAAATAGAGAAAATGAGTTGAATTTCCTTAATTCTTCCTTTCAAGAAAATAAGAAAAAATTGCTGATAATTTACGGAAGAAGAAGGATAGGGAAAACTGAGTTGATAAAACAATTTATCAATAAAGTGGGGGGAATTTATCATATGGTTGATACCCTTTCCCTTAGTAATTTTCTTAATGGATTCGCTGAACAGGCACATAATTCTGGATTTGTGGATCTCGTTCCCAAGCTTCAAACGCTGGATGACTTTTTCGGCTTAATTCAGCACATTGCAAGAACAAGGAAAGTAATAGTTGCTTTAGATGAATTTCAAAGATTAACAGACATTGACAGTGAATTCATAATGGGGCTCCAGGGATGGTGGGATAGCATTTCGGAAGGAGTACCTATAACGCTGATACTCCTGGGTTCCTCAGTAGGGTTAATTGAAAAAATGGCTTTGTCCCATGATTCTCCCATATACGGCAGGAGATCCGGACAAATTCACCTTAAGCCCCTGACATATTTCGAAGCACTACCATTTTTTTCTGACAGAGAGGTTCAGGATAGAGTCTCTCTTTACTCGGTGTTTGGGGGAACTCCTTCATATCTCATGGTGATTGACAGTGGAAAGACCGTACTTGAGAACATAGAAACGCAGATCCTTTCGAAAAATTCAAGGCTGTATGAGGAACCCAAATTCCTTCTGGCGGAGGAGACAAGAGAACCTTTGCGCTATATGGATATTCTTTCGGCAATAGCCCAGGGATCAACTACATATTCTTCAATTGGTAATCGTGTTGGAATCTCATCCAGCGATCTGAACAAGTACCTCGTCAATCTTTCAGAAGGAATGGATCTTGTTGCGAAGCAATATCCAGTTGGCAGGGAACGGAAAAGGGGAGAAGGGAGATACCATCTGTCCGATAATTTTCTTAGTTTCTGGTATATGTTTGTCAGGCCCTACAGGGACGCTCTTGAGATTGGTGGCCCAGAACCTGTATCCCGTATTGTAAAGAAGGAACTTGACATGTACGTATCCAGAAAGTTTGAGGACATTACACTTCAGCATATGCTTCTTAAATTTGGCAAAGACCATAGCTTCACCCAAATAGGTAGATGGTGGTATAAAGAACTTGAGATTGATGGTGTAGCCATTGATGAATCCGATAATACTGTATATTTCATGGAAGCAAAGTGGACTGAAAAGCCTCTGGGTAGAGAGGTACTCAACGATCTGATAAGAAAGAGTTCTGAATTCCGATGGGCGAACGAAATCAGGCAGGAGAGATTCATTATCTACTCAAAGTCAGGCTTCTCCTTTTCAGATGAATCGGTGACACTGATTAGTCTGAATGAACTGTAAGAGGAGACTGTAAAGAACAGCAAAAACAACAGGTTCAGCGTCATAACACTAACCTGTTAAGGATGCAGGAAAATGACCATACCGACAAACACAAGGGAAAGGCCGGAGACGGTATTTGAGCTGTATAAGTCCAGGAACGATGTGGAGGAGGCATTCGACGTGTTCAAGAATCTTCTTCAGGTTGATACTCCGTATATCAGGAATGACAACACGCTGCGAGGATAAGTATTTGTTTCATTCATTTCGCTAATCGCCCACTGCAGAATATTAAAGCTCATGAAGGACAGGAAGATCAACAACAGGATAAGCGTGAAGAATGCCCTTCTCCAGCTATCAAAGATATATATTGATGATATTGGCGACCGGGTAATAGTGGCGGAAATACTGGATTTAAAACCGGAACTGTTCTCTAAAAAGGTTCCGAGTTAAGGCTTCAGGGGTGGGAGGATGTCAGAACAACAAAGGTGTTAATAACTATGTTATTTGTTTTCTCCATTTTCTTATTTCCTCTGTTGAATTCCACCATTTGTTGGATTTCCGCACCATTGATGCAATAACTAACCCCTCCTGTAATACATTTCTGTCGATTATCTGCTCCTTTGCCTCTTCTTCCTGTATCTTTTTAATGACTGCTTCCCTTATGACATTGCTCCAGTTAATATGAGGTAATTTTTTCATTTTTTCTTTTGTTTCCCAGTCAATTCTGGCTGTTATGATCTCCATGAAATTTAATACCGTCACATAATATAAATATAACGAGATATACTATGAATTACAGAAACATAAATCTCTCTTTCATTATTGTTTGAAATAATATCTAAAACGCTGCGGTGCAGAGAACAATAATATCGTGTGTTTTTAATGATTTTCTCTAAATCTGGCTTTTCTCCCCTATGTAAAAAATTGAATCCTGCTGAAATACACGTCACTCTTTTTAAGTCTTAAAATGAGCTTTCCAAGGGATAATTTACTGAATGGAGTAAGATCACTTGAAAAATATTTCACGAAAGAACAATCCTGGCAGGTCTTTGAATTGCTCCACAAATACATCAATGTTAAGCGTAAGTTACGGCAATGGGTTCCAGAAAGGAAGAATATCGGATGAAGGTAGCTGTAAACTCCAACTCTGAGAACAACTACTTTTTTCAAGGATGGAAGACTATATGCCGTAATATTTTCCAAAAAGTCTTTTGGAATAGTCTCTAAGCTTTGAACCGTTCAATTTGTTTCTGAGCTCTTTCAT
>JAKAYH010000170.1 GCA_021826835.1 Thermoplasmata archaeon
TGTCATTCCCAACTACCTATCTACTTACGGAATACCGGAACTTCTTAAAGAAATTGGTGAAACTTATAGTATAAATAAACATTCATTGGGCATTATAATCTCTAAGTACTCTTCAAATAATAATACTCATAAAAAATATGTTAGCAATTTAGAAGTGTGGACTAGAACTAAAAATTACCCTGAGGTTTTGCATCCATTTATAAAAAATTCTGCCATTTTAGAAAGAGAAGTTGAAATAAGGAGAGATTCAAATTGGATAAATGGTCCAACAAGTGGACAACTTTTAGGATATGGTGATATAAGGGAAGAAATACAGGAATTAACAGGTGTTATACTTGAGCGAGCAGGAAAATAAAGCCAAAGGAAAAAAATCAACAAACATTAGTGTTCAAAAACTTGAGGGTATAAAGAGAAGACTTGAGGAAGTTTCATTGGACCTTTCCATACTAATAGATGAGCTCTCTTCGACTCATATAAAAGATGATGATAACACCTACAAAAAGAAAAGGAGTGTAAAAGGTACTAACCCAGAAATTCCTCCAAAAATAACAGAAATTCTTTCAAAATTTGAAGAACTCGAAAGGGAAAAATTTAAAGAATATCTTCTAGGTTTTGAGTTAGTAACAATTAAGAAAATAATATCTGATAATGGTTATGGTCTTCCAAAAGTAACAAGCAAATGGAAAGACAAAGAAAAATTAGTTGTTTATTTAATAAATGAATTAGAGAAAATGTCCAAAAAAGGGAACAGTTTAAGGTGAACAGCTCACACTATGAGGAATAGCGAAAGTTTTATTGTCATTATGTATTAGCCATACGTGAAGGATTTCTATCCAGTACTGCATCTAATGACAGGTCCACCTCCATTAGATAGAAATGGAGGCATATGGAAGAAAATCAAAGCTGATTTATCAAAAACTGTTAAAAAACCTAACATAATGGTTCAAGCTTTTCACTTCACTACATATGGACTTTCAAATGAGGCATGGCGAAATTGGATGGGTAAATCTCGTCTTTCATTATCTTATGGGACGGATAGCTTCTTTAAAAAAGGATCAATCTTTGTTGACAGTGGGGGGTATCAGTTTCTTCAAGGGGATAAGGTTGACCTTTCGAAGTGGGGGATAGAAGTAAGCCAGGAAGGTATATACAAACTTCAAAGTAAATATGGTGCGAATAAGATATGCAATTTAGATATACCTATATCTCCATATGATAGCCGAGAAGATTTTCTGGAAAAGGTAGATTTGAATTTAAATAATATTAAGAGTCTTCTAGATATTTCCAAGGAAAGCACAAAGGAAATCTATCTCGTGATTCACGGAAGAAATAGGGAAGAAATTGAATATTTCTATAATAAATTGAAATATGAAGTTGATATTTCTGACGAGAGAATTAACTTTGCCTTGGGGAGCCAAGTCCCCTTAACAAATCAACGAAATTTGGTTATAGATAATGCTAACTTTACCATAACTTTAATTAAGAATGACTTTGGAAACGAAAGGTCTGTTCATTTCTTTGGGATAGGATCTAATGTTGTAAGGCATGTTGAGGATCGTATAAGATATTCTTATGATAATTCTACATACGTTAGAGCAGCAATGTATCACAAATGGTATAATAAGAATATAAATTCATACCAATCGTTTAATCCAAAGGCATTAAATGGGTGTAGTTGTTACGCGTGCAAGAAACTCAAAGAAATAGGGGCAAACGAGATAATTAAGATCTTTTTGAATAAAGGAGAGGAACTTGAATACACAAAATCAGATATCATGGCTTACATAGCTCTTCATAATATTTATCAGGAAAAGAATAGAATTAAAGCAGTAGATTATTCTCCAACTTCCATAGGTGGTATATCATTTTCAAGCCGAAAACAAATAAAGAAAGAGTATACATTTCCATTATCAAAATTTCAATCTAGAGGGACCATCCTTCTTATGTTGGAGTGTTCTTCAAAAAAACCTTATTCTCAGAGCAATAGTCATAAAAAAATTAAAAGTGAGATCCGAAAAAATTATGGCATTGAAGAAAAACTGGATTTTGATGTTATTACCATGAGTGGATTATTTGGACCAGTACATTGGAAGGACGAAATGAGACCTGAAATCTTGTCTTATGATTTTAGACTTACAAATATGACTTCACAAAAACATATTTATAATTTAAGAATGCGAACTTTAACAGTGATGGAAGTTATTAGGAAAAAATATGAACATAGTTATGCTTTGATGAATGGGTTATATTATAAAACATTTGCACCAATACTTGAGGAATTTGATACTGATGTAGGGAAGAAATTATCAGAACTGGAATTCAAGAAATGATGCTTTTGTGTGAATGTATAATGAGAAGATTATTATAAGATTTCTAATTAAAGTTAAAATGGGATCGTTTAAATTAAAGAGGGTAACTGGAACTTATACATCTGCTCCGTTTGAATTAACCCGTTATATAGAAGGAAATGAAAAGATAGAGGTGGGTAACAATCCGAGGGAAATTGATTACATTATTGGCATGGTTCCATTGGATTGTGTTGATGACATTACACAGGCGGATAAGTATAATCCCAGAGCAATGCGCCCACAACATAGAGACGAATTAATGGAGCAAATGGGTACCTATGGTCTTTTATCACCACTAGTTGCAATTCTCGAAAAGAGTGTGGGCAGCTATTCTGAACCTAAGAGCTTGTATTTAATCGATGGAAGGCATAGATTTAATGGACTAATAGAGTTAGATCCTAAACTTAAATCTGATTTGCAGAAGAAAGAGGAAGAAGAAGAAAAGAAGAAATACAAGGATTATATTTCATCAAAAAAACACCTTAGAGAACCAAAACATTATTCGACAAATACAATGAAAAAATATACACCACAGAAAGAGTCTATAGGGTCCAATTCAATGGGGTCTCCAATGGTACCGATTAAAATATACCTAGAAGCTGAGCAAATAGAGTCAATAGGGATGGCAATTTTTTTAAACAGGGGTCAGAAGAAATTGAGTGGGGGTGAAAAAATTGCAAAAGTTGCAGTCGCCTTTGATTTAGCATTGGATCGCCAAAGATCGGAGAATCTTAAAAAGGAAGTGAGCGAGATAGAAGCTTGTAATCTAATTCAAAATGTACAAGATAATGGCGATATAATTGCAAGTTGGATTGTATCCAGGGTTTCCGAAGAATCAGACTCATTTTGGTTCGATGTAGTTGGAAGATGGCAAGGCGAAAAAACTGAAGATGGCAAGAAGATCAAACCGTTAACTTCTAATAATTTTCTAACATTTGTAAGAAACTTAATCGATGATTCGCCAAAGGATGTATATAATCAAAAGCAGAGAGATCTGGAAATACAAAACTTAATTAGACTGGGAGAGATATTTTATAAGGTTTTTGATTGGCCCAATGATATACCTGATCATGAGCATAGATATACTGCAACATCAGTTCTTTGTAGATCATTTCTAATAGATGCTTTAGGACGCGTTCTCAATGACTTAAATGGAAAAGGTTCAAAAAAGATATTAAGCGAAAACCTTGACTCTGGTAAATGGGATAATATTAGAGATCAAATATTCATAATTAATAGAGAATTCAAGTTCCAGAGTGTAAAGAGAAAAGAGTTTGAGGATTTAAAGCAAGAGTTAAACATGATAGAGGTCAATGATCCACAAAGGGAAAGTATCTTAATCAACATAGACAAACTTCGAGGAGAACTCTGGACATTAGACACTATTGTTGCAACGTTAAAGGGAAGGATAGAATCTATTTTAAAAAAGGATCAGAATGAGAGGGGAGTAAATTGATTATCAACGAATCAAAATTAAACGATGCTTTCAGTCAAATTTTTGGCCTCTCAGGAGAAATTGCGTTCAGCAAATTGCAAAACAAGGCAGAAAATGAATATTCTATTGAACACATAAAAGATGAGTTCCTTGCAGGTCTTTTGAATTCACTTCAAGGAGTAAACGATAAGATGTTCACGATTAGGACAAACTTGGTAAATAGTTTATTTTTGGAGACTGATAACATATGGAATTTATTTTCTAATAACCCAGCTGCATGTGGTATTGCTGCTACTTTACTGCAAGTATTTAATGAAACTAATAATGAAAATCAAAATTTGAGTTATAGACAGTTGATTTCATTAGCAATACCAAGATATTTTGCCTTTTTAAACCAATTTCTTTTAAATATGCAAGGAGATTATAAATCATTGATTGAGGATTCAAATTCAGCAGAAGCAAATTTTAAGAAAGCTGTTTCTCGTCTAAAAGAAATCCTAACAAATGATAATACCAAGAGTTTATCCATGGGAATAAGTAATGTTATAGAGGGGTTAATGTATATAAGAGAAAGGAGGGTGGAAGAATATCCTATCACATTAGATCTAAACTTGGGCATATATGGATCTTGGGATGCTATTGCTCAGTTCTCACAGGATGATTCATCTTCTTCCATTGACGATTTCGAGTTGAGAGAAAAAAAAATTGAGGCTGACCTCAAAGAAAGTATTAAATGTTTAATGAAAATAAAATCGAAGCCAGAAAGAGAATTTGTAACTGATTTAGAGGATGCTGGGAAAAGTTTTGGCCGTGGTGTGGCTGTCCTTAAGTTTTCCAAGCAGACGTCATCAGAAGATTCAATAGTAATAGACCATTTCTGGTCAAATCACAAAGGCGCGCCGTTATCAATGCTCTATGGATTAGATTACAAGTTGCCAGATCCAGAAGAAGATGGAAAAACTCTTAATATCATTTTATTCCAAAATGGTACAATTTCAATTCAAATGGATTATGATCCCTTTATAGATTATTTTGCTGGAAGTTGGAGATATGTCGATCTTTACCACAAGGCAACCATTTTAACAAAGAAACTAAATCAAGATCGTGCATCATCAGATGCAAATCTGGATTTATTAGCCACAATATATAGAATTGCGAGACTTTCTTATCAGCTTGGATACCACAATCATGGTGCCACTATAGAGGTTATTATTGGTGATAGCGCATTGGTATGTGAAACAGGTAAATTAGACAACAAATCAAAAAGTAAAATAGGAAATAACCTCAATGGTCCCTTTGCCATCAAATACGATCCAGATAATTCATCAGAAGATTATTTAGTAAAGATTGGGAGATGGGTTTATCAATTGTGTACTGTCGATGGCATAACAAGACTTAATATTGATTTGAATAATGATCTGATAATTAAAGGATATGGAAACATAATTAATGTGAAAAAGCCGGAATGCGAATTATACTGGAAAGCCTTTCTTTATAAAATTGGGGCGAGCACAAATCAGCCTATTGGTGGAGGAAGACATTATTCAGCATATCAATGCATGATTGATGGAAGTAAAAATGGAAGTGGAAAAAATTTAAGGAATTTTGTTTTTTGCATTTCTCAGGATGGATATATCGACGTTTATATGAAAGATGATTGGCTGAGGGCGAGATGATTTAATTTTTATTCTTGCCTACCCTAGAGCGCGGTTTAATTCCTCAAATTAAATTTTTTGATGCCACCTATTTGTAAGCTGAAATGGTTTAATTCTGTTATAATAAATCTGATGAATCATGCGAAATGATTAGTGATCTGAGCCCCCTAATTTTGGACAGATATTCTCTCTTCCAATGATACATCTTCTTTCAACCTCCTTCTCTTCTCGATCCTGTTCTTCAATATTCTCTCCTCCTTTCTTTTCCTCTCTTCCACAAATTCTTTCCTGAAATTCTCATCACCATTCCATCTTC
>JAKAYH010000171.1 GCA_021826835.1 Thermoplasmata archaeon
TGTAAATCAAATATACCGATGCTAAACCTACTAAAACAGCCAGGGGTATTATCCACAAATTGACTTGAAACATTTCAAGTTGGATAATTTTTCCATATTAAAGTTTAATCCACTAAACTTATATATACAAATTAAAAAATCTTGAAACATTTGTTAATTTTGTATCGTTTGAATAATCCTTACACTAGATCTATTCTCAAAAAACATATCGGTAATTTTCTTATCAAAAAACGCCTCTGAAATTGAAGAGATATTATGGAGTAATAGAAGTTATTCATAGGCCAGGTTTACAGGGATTTGCTTACATATGTTCCTTGACTTGCATAGCCCATCTTTCTGAAATACTCTCGCACACCTATTCCGCTGATTACCATAATCCTGTCATATCCGAATTCTTCCTTTGTAATTCTTTCAGCCTCCACAAGCATTGCCCTCCCCAGTCCTTTGTGCTGGTAAAGTTTCTCATCGTGTTGTCCAACTGGGACAACTCTGCCCACAGTTTTAATCTCTCTGACCATACCTGACGATCTGGTATCTTCCTTCCAGGAATCCTCCGGTATTTTTCTAAGCCTTAGATATGAAGCAAGGTTCTCATTTTCATCCTCAAAAGATATGAATATTTCCTTGCTTCCAGAAGCCTTATAGTCAATCCTTTTCATTGTAAGATTTGAACTTGCGGAAGATGTGAATCCGATCTCTCTTCCACGAATCTCTTTGCTTTTTATGCTATTTTCCCTCAGCATCAGATCGACGAGATTCCGAAGATCGCTTCTCTTCACCCCGGCATCTATAAATTTCACAGGTATGTCCCGTTGCATTCTCTGAACCCTTATCCATGGGGGCATTTCTTTCATAAAATTAAATAATAATTTCGCTGCCTCCTCAGTTTCCATGGGGGAGTATTCGCCTGACTTCCACATATTGTAAAGTTTTGTACCTTTTACCACAAGTGTCGGGTAGATTTTCAACATGTCAGGCTTAAATCTCTCATCGGAAATCATGACCCTGAAACTTTCAAGGTCTTTCTTAAAATCGGAACCATACATCCCAGGCATTACGTGGTACACAATCTTCAACCCTGCATTTTTGGAAAGCATTGTGGACATTTCAATTTCCTTAACGCCGTGGCCTCTGTGGTTTTTATTCAAAACCTCATCGTCAATTATCTGCACGCCAAGTTCCACTTTGGTCGTTCCATATCTGAGGGATTCCTCTATTTCCTTTTCAAAAAACCAGTCAGGCTTGGTTTCAACAGTTAAACCTATGCACCTCCTCTTCGAAGTTTCGTTCATCCTTATGCTCTCTTCCAAAGAAGGTGCTACCTTACCGTTCATTCCATCAAGGCATCCCTTTACAAAACTCTCCTGATATTCTATACTTCTTGCTGTAAAAGTTCCACCCATGATAATGAGATCAACCTTTGAGGTATCGTGGCCAATCGTTTCAAGCTGCTTTAACCTGTTAAAGGTGATACTGAATGGATCATAGTTGTTCATTCTTCCTCTCAGGGCCGATGGTTCGTATCCAGTATAGGCCTGTGGGGAATTGTTCTCAAGACCGCCTGGGCAGAATATACATCTTCCGTGTGGACAAACCTCTGGAGAAGTCATAGCGGCCACGACGGCTACTCCAGAAATTGTTCTTGTGGGTTTTAATCTCAATATATCCTTCGCTTTATCGTCAAGGTATCCTGAATTCAATATTTCGGAATTCGAGGGTACCCGGTCCATCCCATATTTTCTGGAAAGTTGCACTTTTAATTTTTGAAGCTGTTCACCGTTGGAAATCTCCCCAGAACTTATCTTTTCAGAAATCTCTTCATAGATATTCATTGACCGTTACATTATAGCATAAAGGAATTTAAACAAATTGAATCTTCAATTGGAGCAGTTAATTTAACGCTTTTCATATCAAATTTACTTAAATCTCCGGGATTCCAGTAGAAATAAAATTATATGAATGTTTCATATGTGATGGATGGAAGGTATTGAGACTGTAAAGATTGAGTTTCCGGAAGGCACTAACGTTATTTTAGGATATTCTCACTTTATAAAAACTGTAGAGGATCTTGTGGAAATTATACGGACATCCAGACCTGATGCCATATATGCTGTGGCTTTTTCAGAAGCTTCCGGAGACAGACTTATAAGGTATGAAGGTAATGATAAGGAATTGATTGATAAATCCATAGAAAATATCAAAAATATTGGGGCTGGCCACACATTCCTCATTATATTGAAGAATGTTTTTCCCATAGCAATCTTAAATCAGATAAAGCAATGCCAGGAGGTGGGGAGAATATTTGCCGCAACTGCAAACCCTCTGGAAGTGGTGATTTACAGGAAAGGCGAGGGAGCTGGAATTCTGGGGGTAATAGATGGCTTCACTCCCCTAGGTATAGAGAAGGAACCTGACAGAGAGAAGAGAAGGGATCTGCTTAGAAAAATTGGCTATAAAAATTAGGCCTGTAGTGTAATGGATATCATTTGGGCCTCCGGAGCCCACGATCCGGGTTCGAATCCCGGCAGGCCTGTAATCCATCGTTTTTAATATTTTTAAGAAAAGGAGTTTGCGTTGAATTTGTAATCAACTGTTAGTTTATGTGTAAGACAACACTATTTCATAAAAGATTTATCTGACAACCATCAATACATATTGGAATAATGGTCCTCAGGTTTGTTTTGAGTTGATTGCATACTTGAGATCAACTTTCATGTTTCTCCTTTGAAAAATAAAAATCTTCCACAGTGGGTTTTTCCGACTTAAATAATATTACCTTGTAACCTCTCTTTACCAGTGATGAATTTAAATCCTCTATCTTCTCCCCCGCGTTACAGGTTATTTCATATCTGTTTCCTATCTTTCTAACATCTCCCATGGATTGGAGCATTTCTCCTAACATATCATCAGGATTCCCTATTTCCAATGTGACTTTCAAAGTTCCAGATTTTTCGAGGATTTCTTTTGAAATGCTATCTACGATTCTCCCTTTCTCAATCAGGATTACTGTATCAGCCACGCTTTCAAGTTCCTTCAGTATATGGGATGAAACTATCACTGTTTTTCCTCTGTTTTTTTCCTTGATTATGAATTCGCTGATCATCCTTATTCCATCAGGATCAAAACCGTTGTAAGGTTCATCCATTAATATGTTCTGGGGATCATTGAGAACTGCGAATGCCAGTGATACTCTCCTTCTCTGACCAAGTGAGAGTTTTCTCATGGTCTTATTCCATAACTTCTGGTCGATTCCAAACTGTTTCAACAACTCAATTCCTTTGTTCCTTGCTTCCACATCGGTTAGGCCACGAAGTACGCCAAAATATTCAAATTGATCTATAATGCGCCAATATCCATTTAATATGGAAGTATCAGGCATCCACCCAACCTGCATAAGCGCTTTTTCTCTTTCCTTAATTATGTCGTAATTATCAATTGAAATTGAACCATAGGACTGGGAATGTGATCCTGATAACATTCTAATCAAAGTGGTTTTTCCAGCTCCATTGGGTCCAACCAGTCCATAAACCTGCCCACCCTCAAAGGTGTAGCTTATCTTATTGACGCCTTCCATACTTTTGCCGTACACCTTTGATATGTTATTTACCTCTATCATTGAGGAACATATAAAAGAATACAATTAATATATTTCTCTTTGGAGATTGTCAAGTAAGGATTTGGGAATCTGGGCACTTTCGCTGTAATTTTTGTGTTTTGTAGAGAGAAATGCATTCTTTGAATTTCTGAATTTTTCTGCATCATTCATTGAAAATTTTACTTTCAAATACTGAAGTGTGGACTCAAGTGTGTCGGTTGAGCGGCCCTCCTCAGGCATGCATTTTAATTCCTGGTCATCAAATATCAGATACACGCTATCTTCAATGCCAACCAGCCTAGGCATCTCTTTCATCAGTGTTTTCTCGTCGCTAATTTCAATGAACATTGTTATGCTTAACTCGTTTTTATCTGGAATCAATTTATTGTAGGTATCTAACAGGTGGTCAATCTCCTTATCATCATGAACATTTTCTACGTATATCATCTCATTGATCTGGTTTAAAACCGTTTCTCTGTTTTCAAATAGAAAGCTAAACGTTCTTGAATGAATCCTGCGTTCCTTCTTTATCTCAATAATCTTCCTTCTCTCCTGTGCGAGAACTTTGGAATATTGTTCAGGGGTGTATAAATCACCCCTTCTTATCACATCCATTATATCACTGCTTCTTCAATTCGTCAAGGGTCTTCTGATATTTAGTAGCATGTGACTTTTCAGCCTTGGATAGAACCTCAAACCAGTGAGCTATCTCATCAAAGCCTTCTTCCCGTGCAACCTTAGCGAAACCAGGATACATTTGGCTGTATTCATACGTCTCGCCGGCAATAGCTGACTTCAGATTCTGCTCAGTTGTACCAATAGGCTCTCCCGTTACAGGATCTCCAACGGCCTGAAGATACTTTAGATGGCCAAAAGCATGGGCGGTTTCTCCATCTGCTGTAGACCTGAACACTGCTGATATTTCCTGCTGGCCTTCCTCATCAGCTTTCTGCGCAAAGTAGAGGTATCTCCTGTTTGCCTGGCTTTCACCTGCAAAACCTGCCTTTAGATTCTCTAAGGTTTTACTATTTTTCAGTTCCATTATTTCACCAATTGTTTATTACTTTGACATATATCTAATTTTCCTTTATGAATTATCATTTAATAATTATTCTAAATTAGCCCTTCCAGACAAAATAGCATAAATCGCCGTATATGTAGGAACTACCTCGTTTCCTTCTAATTTGAAATTTAAGCCGTTGAGGTCTATTTCAAAAGGCTTAGTGACATTGATTTTAACCTCGTCTTTTTTGAACTCCGAAGGAATTGCGTCTTTCAACGGGTTAAATTCATTGAACCTATCTATTTCCACATTTACAACCTGAAAGCCAGTTTTCCCGTGAAGACTATAGGGAAATCTTATCAGTCGATGAATGTCGGTTGAGACCGGTTCATCAATTTCGCAGGCAAATCTCTCCTTCAGATGCTCAATTGTTTTATCCAGCAGTGTAATCTCATCGTTGTGAAGTCTCTTATATTTTTCAGGTCCAGGCGTTAATAAAACTTTTTTTCTCTCATCTTTCCGTAGGCTGGGTTCATTTTCAAAATATTGTCTGATTCTGTTGCATATTTTTTCATCACCGACAGGATTTCCACCCGAGAGAATCTCTTCCAAATTTTCGATGAATACCCCATCTATCTCAGGTATCCATCCTTTTCCGTAAAAATGCTCTCTGGAAACAACTTCTATCAACCCTCTGGCATTGAGTCCCTCTCCTCTTACCAGGTTTGATATCTCCCTTCGCTGATCTGAATTCATCGAGTACATTGCGTCATTATTTACGTGGACATGATACCCTCTACCGCCAGAAAAGTATAGAGATATATTGTTTGCATCTATATTCAGATAACCAATCAGAAATTTTTCAATCAATCTTTGCGTGTGCTTTTTAACCTCAAACAAAATTTGGGCATAACTCATTTTTTCTGCATCTTTCAGATGGTCTGCGTCGAGGTCAAAAATCAGTTCCGCACCAAGCCATCCCTTATCTTTCATGCTACGGTTGCCAGGATTTACATACGTCGCAACCGAATGATACAGATGTCTGGGTACTCGATCCCGAAGAAATGTCAACAGATCCTTCCTTCCCGGATCATCTCTTATCATAATGTGTCTTATCATTGTCCCCCGGAAAGGTATGTATCCAATTTCCCTC
>JAKAYH010000172.1 GCA_021826835.1 Thermoplasmata archaeon
TATTGTTGTGCAGAATATCGTTGCAGTTTATGATCTGGAATCAGATCTTAATCTCACTCAGATAGCAATGTCCCTGGGTCTTGAGAATGTTGAATATGAGCCTGAACAGTTTCCTGGACTAGTGTACAGAGTGGAAGAGCCGAAGGTGGTTCTACTTCTTTTCGGTTCTGGGAAAGTTGTATGCACAGGTGCCAAGGAAGAGAGTGAAATAGAACAGGCAGTAATTAAGGTGAAGAAAGAACTCCAAAAAGTCGGACTTATTTAAGTCCGCCACAATCACTCTAATATCTGGTCAAGTAGTGTCGTTGCGTATATGCCCTTGCCCAAGGTAAATTGTATTATCCTTGGCTCCGGTATTTTAAAATTGATGGGAAGAAATCTTATTCCACGATAATTTCCCGTTGAACTCATTTCTGGCTTATCGCGAATTTTGAATGAATTGAATGTTATCTGTTCCTCGTCCATAATTGACTGTACTATTTCCCCAGGAATACCTTTCTGTAATTTTGTTTCTGTTCCGATCAGAGGCGCAAGCACACTGATCTTGCCCTCTCCAGATAGAGTTCTGATTCGTTCAGTATTGAATGAATCCACTTCGATCAATCGATTTTCATCGATGTTCCAGTATGAATTAACTGGTGACACTATATCTCCCTGGACTACTTCAGCTGGATTGCCAAACAATTTCTTTCTTTCGATTAAAATTTTGTTGAACAGGTATGACTGATATGCATGGACAAACATTATCTTGAGGCTTCTTGGAAGCACATCCATTGCATCTCCATAGGATTTACCAGATAAAAGTTCGTGCATCATTGCCCTCTCGAACTGTAAATGCTCGGGAAACTTTCTTATAAATTCCCGATAATTCCATTCCCTGCTCAGATCAAGCCGATATTGTTCCGTATCTATTATGGGATCAGCAAGATATTCTTTGACCGCTGATTCGAAACCCTCCTTTATCAGCTTCCTCCCCACTATGTGGGTATTATATCTTATGCTTCCGAACCTCTGAATTCCAAAATTATTCCAGAAGCCACCTTCATTCAAAATACGGCCATATCTGTTCATTATATCTTCATCTGAAAGATCTGTTTCAATCCTTATTTTAAATTCATTTCCAGTGAGGTCTCCCAAATTCAGCATTCTATTGCTTTTAAAACGTTCCATGACCTCGCAATCCCTGATATTGATCCTTTCCGGGATTCTTTCTGCATTAATGCAGAAGTACTGAGTTGTCACTGCCCTCTTATCCTTTGTGCCGGCATATGTTATCCTCTTTCGGCTTATTCCAATATACCTGGCAAGCTCTGTTATGAAATGATTAGTTTCCCAGTTGGTCAGCCTTATCCTCAAAATTGTGTATTTTCCATCTGTTTCTGGTTTAGCATATTCAGATATTTCAGAAACCTGAAAATCGCCAGGTTCCATTTTGATTGTATAACCTGACATATTCAGATGTATGACCTTATTATTTTGTAGCTGTTGTCCCTTTCAAACGGAACCATCCCAATACTCTTTAACGCCCTGATTATTGTATCCTTCCTAAGGTTGCCTACCATCTTTCCTGTTGCGGGAATAACCCTCTCGTCGTATATGGTGCCACCCCAGTCGTTTGCCCCAAAATAAATTGACATCTGGCCCATCTCTACCCCGTTTGTTAGCCAAGAGGATTGTATTATAGGGAGAGCCTTGTTGAAGACTATTCTGGATATGGAAATATTTCTTAGAACCTCTTCCCCTCCAACTCTCCTGGTTACTAATCCTTCTCTTTCCAGCTTTGTATTCCCGGGTTCAAAATTCCATGGTGTGAATGACAGAAAACCGTTATACTTCTTTTGAAGGTTCAGTATAGATAGTAGGTGATCTGCTCTGTGGTAGGCATTTTCGACGTGGCCAAACATCATCGTTGCACTCGTCTTTATTCCGATGCTGTGAGCCGTTTCCATTACATCAAGCCACTGTTGCCCACTGTTTAGAGGCCTCCCGAGAATCTTCCTAACATCGCTCGAGAATATCTCTGCACCTGCTCCAGGGATCGTATCGAGGCCGCTTTCCCTCAAAGTGTAAAGAACATCCTTAACACTTGTCTTTTCCTTTCTAGCTATAAACGAGATCTCTGATGTAGATAGCCCATTAATTCCTATCCCCGGTACCTCCTTCTTTATCTTTCTGAACATGTCAGTGTAATATTCCAAAGGCAGATCTGGATTGACACCCCCCTGAATCAATAGTTGCTTTATTCCGTAAAGTGAATCGAACTGCTTAAGCCTTTCAACGACCTGCTCGGCTGACATGGTATATGAGTCTTCTTCCTTGCCGGTACGGTAGAAGGCACAAAAGTTGCATCTCACATTACATATATTGGTATAATTGAGAATCATGTTTGAAACGAAACTGACCTGCCTGCCAGTAATCTTATCGGTCAGGACTCTGGCTGCACGTCCAAGGGTTTTGATATCTACCTCATTATACATATAGGCGATTTCATCTCTGGTTAAATCATCACCCTCGTCAACCTTTTTGAGAATATCCATCATTGGATCCTGAACACTGAACATCATGGATTACTGATTCTATATTGATAAATAAACAATTGTTATTTTTTTCTTTACATTTCCTAAGATAGTCATGGAACTAATCAGTTTTTGCATATTAATCTGGAATACAAATTTTTTTAAAAAAACATTATTATTTAAGGAGACATTACTAAAACATGATTAACTCCTATTCAGCAGATTATTGGAAAGATTTATCGATAAGTGATTACAAATTTACTCCTGGTGATGCCATGGAGATGTTGGACACTCTTGACATACATCAGATGATGTCTCTTGCAGATTCTTTAACTGATTTTGAGATCGGAAATAGAGTAACATTCGCAGTTTCATATAATATCAATTATAGCAATTATTGTGCCGCAAGCTGTCCTATCTGCGCCTTTTACGTTCCAGCTAAAATAAAGGGCAAAACTGACAGAGGATACGAACTGAGTATTGACGATGTTAAGAAAGAACTCGAAAAGGCAAAGATGTATAATCCCACTGAGATACATATTGTGGGAGGTTTTAACCCATACCTACCCATAGAGTATTACGAAGATCTTTTTTCAACCGTGAAAAAATATATGCCAGAAAGCACCCTAAAGGCTTTGACAATACCTGAGATAGATTTTATAGCAAGAACAACGGGGAACTCCTTAAGGGAAACAGTTGAGAGATTTAGGAAGGCAGGCATGGAGGCCCATACAGGTGGTGGAGCGGAGATATTTGATTCCGAAGTGAGAAAAATTATCACGACACCGGAGAAGATCAGTGGTGAAAAATGGCTTGAAGATGCCAGAATCATTCATTCAATGGGAATTAAGGGGAACTCCACAATGACCTATGGGCATGTGGAGAAATGGAACCATATTATAGACCATATGCTGCGGCTCAGAGATCTTGAGGCAGATGTACCGGGTTTTCTATCGTTTATACCGCTCAAATACAGTCCTGAAAATACGCCGCTTTTAAAAATGGGAAAGGTAAGCGGGCCAAGTTCAGGTGAGAAGGATCTCAAGGTTATTGCACTTGCAAGGATATTGATGGGCCATCAGATCAAAAATATCAGCGTCTATTGGGTTGCAATTGGAAAGGGTATAGCCCAGATGGCACTCACCGGGGGAGGCAATGATCTGGTGGGAACAGCCGCAAGTGAGAAGATATTTGGTGCCACAAACAGAAGAGAACAGACAACCGTCGAGGAACTTAGCTCCATGATCAACGAGATTGGAAAAGTTCCGGCTAAGAGGGATACTTTTTATAATATAAGGGGATATTTTTGAACAGTTTTGCTATTATAAATCTTATACACAGTGATCCTCTTGCCAAACACCTGGATGGAAAATTTACTATAAGGAGAGGCACCACTGGTGAAAATCTTAAACTTCTTCTTTCAGGGCAGGTTGATTATGCTATGATATCTTTAGTTGACTACTTCAAGCATTTCAACTCCCTCGATCTTGTTTACGGTCCCACAATCGTAGGCAAGATTCATTCTATGTCAAATCTACTTATATCCAGGGACTTGGATCCTTATCCCGGCATGAATATTGCAGTAACGGCTGAAACAGAAACCACTGCATTTTACCTTCGTGAGATTGTCGACGAAATGTATCCTGGAACAAGACTTATCAGAAGTAAAAGTAGTACCCCTGAAGATTTGCTTTCTGAGGAAGACTTTGCACTAGTTATTGGGAATAATGCGTTAAAAGTTTATGAATCTAATTTCAGGGTAATTTTCGATGTGACCAAAATGTTTTCAAAACTGTTTGATCTTTACAGTATATATGCAGTTACGGCAATGAAAAAAGATAGTGGGATGGAGAGGTCAATGAAAGGTCTTTTTGAAGTGGAACCCTGGGAAAAAACAGAGATGGTTCAAACAATCAGTGCAAAGCACGGAATAAGCCCAGACATCATATCAAACTATTTTTCCGCAATTGGATATGAATTTGATTCTGTAATTGAAAAGGAGATAAAAATTATAAGAGAAATGTATGAAGAGAAGCAAGAAAATATATTCAACAAATAGAACATTTCTTCCTAATAAAAAATAAGATCAGCCCAACCGCGGACTAACAATTTTGAAAAGCCGCCCTAATCTTTTGATTCCCTGAAACACTTAAAATTACGAAAGCATTTGGTAATTATGTCATTTGCACTTTGATGTAAAAATAGTAATGCAAATAATAAATATAATGTATTAAATAGCAATTTATTTTAAGTTGCATTTCTCAAATTTTGAGATATATCTTAATGATATTATATGGTAGATTTATCTTCCTTTATGATCCGGGAGATTAAATGGCAGGATATGGGCGATTTGATTGATAATTATTATTCATATTACGATGAACTTAATGAAAACAATGGGTTCGGGATTTCCTTTTATGATGAGAAGCCGAGTTATGTAAAGGAAATACAATGGTTTTCTGATTTATATGTAGAAACCATCTCAGGGAATGCAGTGGCGGTTGTGAGTGAAGAGAGTGGAAAAGTTGTAGGTTTGTGCGAAATTACCAGATTAAGGCCAAAATCTGACATGGGGCACATCGGAACCCTAGGTATCGCTATTCGTAAGGAATATAGAGGGAAAGGAATAGGAAAAGAACTCTTAAAGAAAGCCCTTGAACTATCAGAAGGAAAATTCCTTATTGTAAAACTTGAGGTGTTTACCATAAATAAGGTGGCTATACAATTATATAAAGAAATGGGCTTCAAAGAGGCAGGAGTCATACCAAAATCAATTAAAAGAGGAGACAAATTTTACGACATAATGCAGATGTTTTATGACTTAACTAAATAATCTTATCTCCACAGAATTTTAGGGTATAACTTTAACCCAAATAACCCAGCAACCTTCCTTGATCTCTCAGGTATCTCGGCGAGTGTTCTCCTTGCCCCATCCGATATGACATGTATCTTTGACATTTCGAAGAGATCTTCCTTCACAGGCATCTTCTGCGACATGCCATTATCCTTCAGCATCTGGAGGATGCTGAAATACATGTAAAGCGGTACGAAGGATACGAAGAAATATCACCTAAGGCCGTCGGTTGTGTGCACATATGCCTTGTCGTTCTCCAGCTCGTTCTTCATGGCATCGAACGCAACATCCACTTCTTCCCGTGACCTGTAGAGTTCGTATATCTCCTTAGGATCGGACCGCATG
>JAKAYH010000173.1 GCA_021826835.1 Thermoplasmata archaeon
AGTATTTCAGAAATATTTATAAGTACATTTAAAAAAATTTAAAAAATAAAAAATGTGGCCTGAATGATAGAATCAACATATGACCAAGAAAAGTACCGGAAGGCTGCTTTAAAAGCCTGGAGTACTATCAGGAAAAATAAAATAGAAAAGATAAGGTCTGAGAATGAAAGTTTAGAAGATTATATTTTCGACATCGATTCCAGGAAGATTTCCTATGGAAAGTTTCACATAAATCCACCACTTATTAAGGCTTCAAAATTAACCTGGGTTGAGAAGGGCGGAGTTGGTAAGGAGCTTTCAGACGGATGGGCACTAAATTATGCCATAGGCTGCACCCATGCATGCAGATTTTGCTACGTTGATGCAATTCATAAAAGATATGGGGAAAGAAGAGCAGGGCCACTCGTGAACAAATCTTGGGGAAATTACCTATACCTGCCAGAAAATATAGAAGAGGCTATTGAGCAAACTAAATGGGAGAAGTGGAAAGGCATAGAGGTTATGATGTCCTCGACTCATGATGCTTACATACCTGCTCTTGCAGCTACCACAAGGAAAATACTGGAAAAGGCACTCGAAGCTGGAGTTAGGATCTGTCTGCAGACACGATCGCCTTTATCAATAAAGGACTTTCCGCTGCTTTCAGAGTACAAAGATCAGGTAAGGGTTCAAGTATCCATAGCAACCATGAATCATGAATTAAGCAGGATAATAGAACCAAGAGTCGCAACACCAGATGCAAGATTTAACATACTTTCAAAGGCTAAAGATTTCGGACTTACAACAGGTATAATAATTGCACCAATAATGCCATCGCTTAAGATACGCCCATCACCGTCGGATGATCTGGAAGAGATAGTGAAAAGAGTTTCGCTCCTGAAACCTGAGAATATTTATGGAGAATGCCTGCACACCAGGGGATCGAATATAACAGAACTTGAATCAATGCTGGGAGAAAGCATTAGCATGGGTAATTTTGATTTAGTTATGGAAAAAAAGTTCCATAATGAGCTGAAGAAGTATGGGATGAAGGGTAGATGGTGGAAAGATCACAGGAAAAACTAATTAATAATCTAACAATGAAACTCCACTATTTTCAACATAATGCCTTAGGTATGACATTATCTGACTCCCGCTCAAATTTTTGATTCTTTTGTTGAAGTCTTCTACTATCCTAAAAAACTTTGGTGGGTCACCAGTCCCTCCTGTTGATGTGAAAAGGATGTAGTAGTGGTGACCATCAATATTCTTTTGAACAATTGTGGTGTGGGGCTTTTTCTTTGAGGCATATTCTTGGATTAGATTCGAGTAATATTCAAAAATTTTTCCATCATCCTTGATCCCTTCCAATTCTGTCTTCCAATTCTGGTTGCCAAAGAAATCATCTACTTTTTTTGTCTTTGTGTTGGGATTTTTCAAACCCTGTTTGACAGCTCTAAGAATCTCTTCTGTGGATATTGTGATCATTAGATCACATTTTATCTGGGAGAATTTTCTGAGAGTATCAAATTTTAACTCCATTGCGAAAGGATCAATGAATATTAGGGTGTGGCTTCCATTTCCGCTTAATTTTGGAAGGATTTCATCTATTACATTATTGGCATTTCCATTTTTGATGAAGCAATTTTTGTCAGGAAGAAGAATTTCAAGTTGATTTGCCATATCATAATTCTTTTCGATAAAATAATAGTTATCGAAATCTTTCTTTATCGTTTTTTTAATAACTAATGGTGATCCTAGGTAATATTTAGATAAGTCTTTTATTCCAATGACTCCAGACCCTGCGAACATGTCCAAATAGTTAATTTGCTTTATGTATCCATAATTGCCAAGAATAGAAAGATAATTTGGTGCGTAGTATGCTAGAACCATTTCCTTAATAATTGTCCAAGCACCAAAATCAGAAGTTTTTGTCCATTTTGTGTTACTAGAGTTGAGGTTTGAAAATACCTCGTTTCTTGTCAAATAACTAATTCTTTCATTCAGCCAAGTTTGATCGTCTTTAGGTTTACCCATTTTTGCTTTACCTCAATATTTTCCAATATTATTTACTCCACCTCACAATGACAGAATTCTTTGAATATCCAAAATGTTCCATCAATCGTTTAGCCATTTCCTCCAGTTTTTGTGAACTATAATTTATGTCTAAATATAGGCCGTTTGAGAGTTTATAAGAGCTTACGAAACTTTTTCCAGTTTTATGTCTAGGCTCTGTGTTTATTAGCCTACGGTATTTTCCAGAGTCTAATGTAGTCGTATACGTTATTTTACCTTTTGAAATCAACCATTCTGCAGTCTTTATAAGAATGAGATTTGATTTATCGATGTTGTAAACTTCCCCATTTATGGAAACACTAACAGGGCGAAGAATGCCGCTACCACTTGATACTACATTAGATGACTTTACAGATTCAATTTCCGATCCCTTTACTAGCGATTGCTGATTTTTGAAATTTTTATCCAAGCTAAAGAATATAGGAACTTCTAGGACTTCTCCGAATGCTTCCAGATTTGCAATCATGAGTGACTTGTATGCAACTTTTGATTCGCTATCATTAGAAATATCCCACTCTGCTATCTTCTTTTCTGGTACTTTCATTTGTTTAAAAGTGTCATAGACCTCCCAGCGATTCCCGTCTGTGGTAATGAAATATTTTACTCCCTCAGAAACACAATAAGAAATGTGTTGCTGAAGATCCTCATTTTTCCCTAGTTTTTTAGCGCCTATAAAAGCTATCGGTACTTTGTTTCCTAATGTAAATAAAGCATAATCTGGCCTTCCTACCTCAATTGAGTACTCCGGCTTAACTTGTTTAGGATCTTCAGTGTCCCATCCTAGAGACCTCAAGAAAGGATCAATTAAGGCATATCTAACTAACGCCTCATTCTTTGAAAAATCCTCTTTATAATCTACAATTTTTCTCTTCAATTTCTTTATTAACTCCACATTATTAACTAAACCAATTCCTAACATTATACCTACCTCAATATCCTCCCAATTTTCCATTCTTCGTTTCCACAATCCCCTGCTTTTAACCAGTCCTCGCAAATCGATGCTCTATGAATTTTAGTCAAATATTGTTCAAATGTTTTTTCCGTTTTTTCCACCCAAACTCTTTTCATCTTCCTTGCTCTCGTTTCTACTTTACTATAGCATTCGTTTCATTCGCTACCAACTTAAATTTAAATTCTGTCATCTTCACTTACGGCTCCATTTTGCAAAGACAATCTTCGTAACAACTTTTTCTAACATATTCTGGACACAGAGGGAGTTTAATATTTAATTTCTTTTGACTGATTGAATCAATAGAGTTTTTTAGTATTTCCAAAGCCTTTTGCCTAATGTAGCCAAGTTTATTGAATATAACCTTATAGAGAACTCCAGCTTCTTCATTTTTATAGAATATAAAAATGTACCCTTTTACATCTTCGCTAAGGGCACAAGCTAACCCAAGTTGTGCTAAATAAATATCCGGCAATTTGCTCTTATAGGAATATTTCATTTCCTGAACTCTTACGAGAAATGGATATTTCTTATGATCGCAACCTGACGATTTATCTCCATATAAGTGATCTTCTATAAAGAGTCCGCTCCTTAACTCAGGAATATTATTTGCTATAGGTTGCTTTGTTAGCAAATTTTCCTTAACAAACTCTTCTTCGTTTTTTAACCTTAAGTAATAATTGCTTTTGCTATCCACGTCCCATGCACTATAAATAAATGGATCGATGTGTTTTAGATACCACCTCCGTGGGGAAAAAATATCCCACAAACCAAAAGAGTTGTTATAATCCTGCATTAATTGTGGATCATTAAATTTAGTTACTATACCTTCTATAATAGTTTTATTAGTACCTTCTTTGACACAATTTATATGGACAGATTTTTCTATTTCATCTATTGGCAGATCTGCTTCGCTAGAACAGTTGCATATTCCATTCTTTTTAAACTTACAAATTGAATTAAAATATCTGCATTTTCCCAGCCCTTTAGAGTCTCTATTATCCACTGCACTTTTTAAACTTTTGAGTCTGTCTGAAAAATACATTATTAGTGTGTCTCTATCCTTAATCTTAACTTCGAAAGCTCTTGCGGATGTTTTAAAATCCCTACCGATAATATACAGAAGTAGATGACTTCTGTTCGTGCGTTCTGTAAACAATGCATAAATGAGTAATTGCTCCAGATTCTGAGGGTTTCTACTAAAGAGTGTGCTTACATCAGGTATATCATATTCAGAAGTCTTAAACTCGATAATCATATCTTTAATTCGAAAATCGATCCTTCCTTTCACATTATTCATTCCGCATGTACTCCCATCAACATCCCCTTGCGAAACTACAAATCCCTCTTCATTTGAAAGTAATTCTAACGCCTTCTTTTCGGCAAAATTACCATAATCAAATTTCTCGACGAGCTCTTTAGGATCCTTTATATCAGGGCGTATAAATTCGTAGTAGGCATGCATTGGATTACAAAGATCGGTAACTCTGTAATTTATACGAGATTTACCATGACCTTTCGATGCTTTAGATGCTTCATAAGCTCTTTTAGAAATTGTTTCGAAACTGGTCACTATAGTTTCCATTACTTTGTATGACATTACTTTAGACAAAATCTCTCTATCAAGTGTTATGTCGTTATCTGACTTACTCTCATCCTCAACCATTCAAAACTCTCCTACACGATAGTTTATCGTCATTCTCTCTAATTTCTCTATCTTTGCTCCAATCTCCATTCCCTTCTCAGTCAATCCCATGGTACTTTCTCATAATATTCATAAAACATCGCCTAATCTTTATCCAGATTTTTTTTAACGTATTCTTTATAAAAATCCTCGAATACACCTCTGCGTTCATTTATTTTCTCCTTTTTTGCCTTCAATGTCTTTTTTATTCTTTCATCTATTGGAAGATCCTTGAACTCATCATAGGTTTCACGGTTGGCCAGATTATTGCATGTTGAGCAGGCAACTCTAAGATTTGCATCGTAATTCTTATATTTCTCATCATCACCTATCAATCTACTTACTGGAATAACATGTTCTCTTGTTAACCGCATCCAGTTTTCAAAAGAATCGCCAAAATAATTTTCACAGTAGACACACGTATAATCATACTTTTTGAATAAATCCTTACTATATCCCATCAAAGAAGTTCCAGAACCTCCCTTGCATCCATTTTCTATTTCTTCTTCATTCATTATATTCAGATTTATAATATCTCGTAGTTAAAAAGCTTTCCCATAAACATAAATTTAGATGGAGTGTATTTTATCTTAAAACCTTCCATCAATACCTTTAGTTGCTGAGTGGTTTCTATTATCGTCCTTCTTAAAGATAAAATTTTTTGGTCTCTTTTCTCACACAGACGATGGTGTAGAGCAAAGTTACTGTAGATTTTATATGAAAAGATTTCTCTTAAAAGATATAGGAAGATATAATAACAAACTGTGTTATCAAACATAATTGTAAATGAGTGAAAAAGAAAGTATAAAAATACGAATTAAGAGAATTCAAAGCTTAATAGAAATAACTTTAATTGATATAGTTTTCTTCTATTTATTACTAAGGTACAATTTGTTAGGCTACTTCAAACTCGAATCGTTTGTTTCATCTTTTATAGAAATAACAGGGGTATTACTTGGTCTCACATTTACTTCCTATGCAATAATATTAGGAATAGTCAAGTCTATAAAATATAGTATAAGAAA